>DATKZJ010000106.1:0-4918 GCA_035527995.1 Spirochaetota bacterium
AGAAGGAGGAGGTGGCTGCCGAGAATATCCTGTTCCTCAAGGATCAGAAGGATTATTACGGATTCACAGTGGACAGGATCGTCGGGTATCTGAAGCTGAAAGGGGCGGAGAGAAAAAGCGGAAAGAAGCCGGACTCGTCGATCCAGTTCTTCGTCCGGGGTGAAGGAATGCTCATCCCCGTCATGGATCTGCAGTATGTGACAAATCATGAGAACAGCGTCACCGGTGACGATATAGAGGAGATCGTAAGCTCGGCGGTGGAGGTAAAGGGTGACGAGATTTCCGACGGCGAAAAGGAGGTTTTCGAGGACGTCAGTGAGGAAGAGGTGTTCAAAGCCATCGAAGAGGAGATCACCAAGAACAAGCAGCTTGTGTACTCAGAGGACGTTATTGCTTCTGAAAAGAAGGGCGTGGTACTACCGCTTGTGGTGAACATCGCTATCGTAGTTTTGTTCCTCGCTGGCTTTTTCCTCTATCTCACCACATCCAGGGAGAGGCAGGCAGAGCAGGGGGTAGGCGGAAGGATCTCCGGGGTGGAAGAGGAGGTTATCCGGGAAATACAGCGAAAGTCCGAACAGGAGGTCGCCGAGCAGAAGGAGAAGCTCCAGGCGGCAAGATCGAGGCTCCAGTCCCTGCAGCAGGAAAAGGAGTTCTTCCTCCAGAATCAGAACGAGATCCTGTCCGAGAAGGAAAACGATCTTCGTGATGAGTACCAGCGCCGGCTGGAGGAGGCAAAGAACCGTATTGCGGCGAGCGGTGTGGCAAATGCCGGTGCCGAGTTCGATCTCGAGCGTGAGAGGCTCTATCAGGAATATCTCGAATCGAGAGAGGCGACGAGACAGGAGGTCGATAATGTGAAGAAGGAGTACGAGGACGCGCTTATTAAGAAAGAGGGTGAGATTAGGAGGGAAGTGGATACGTACAGCAAGCGGATAGGGGAGATAGAGCAGCGCCTCGTTGAAGAGCAGACAAAGCTGAAGGAGACCGAAGAGAAGTTCCAGAGCGCCGTGATGGAGCAGCAGGAGTATATGACTTTCAGGCGGCAGCTGAACAGCGTCTACAGCAAGGCGCTGAACTCCTTTGCAAGGAAAGATTACGATAAGGGAATCACGCAGCTCAGGACGATCCCGCCGATAATAGACAAGGCGAAAAAGAGCGGCATCGGGGACGACACCGGCCTGGATTTTGAGGAAAAGCTCGTAAACAACATTTTGTTCCTCGCGGAAAAAGAACGAGACCGTATAGACTTAAACGCGATAAGCCAACAGACCTACAAGGCGGCGAGCGATCTCGAGAGGGGCAGGAACCTCCAAGAGGCCCTTTCACGCTACTTTACGGCGTACACAATCGCCGAGGACGATGCGCTGAAGGGCAGGTCTTATGCACGGGCTCAGGCGATAATGGATCAGTTGTACAGCGATCGTACAAGGAAGCAGTCCGAGGAAGTAGAACAGAGTGCCGGACAGGCTTTCGACAGGGCAATGCAGTACAAGAGCGAACGCAGGTATGAAGAGGCTCTCGACAGCCTCGAGACGATGGTAACAGAGCATGCTGGAAGCTCGAAGAGCAGGCAGGCCCTTGATGAGATAGTAGATATCAACAGATTGATATCGAAAGAGGCCGAGGAGAGAATCGCTCTCGGGAGAAATGAGGAGGCGTCTGAGATCATGAAGAGCGCCCAGGGATCGTACGAGCGCGGATACTATACTGAGGCGCTGGACCAGTACCAGGACGTGCTCATGAGATACAGGGGCTCAGATTATGCCGACGAGGCGCTTGATGAGATCGTGCGCGTCAATGAGGAGATGAGGGAGTTTCAGGGGAAGCCCAAGATCACGATGAGGGGGAGCCAGGCCAACACCGGGGTCATCATACAGTCGCTCTCAGAAAATACATTTCTGTTCAGCCTTGGAAGCGAAGATAACGTCAAGGCGGGTGAAATCCTGCAGCTCTATCGCAAGGAGGGAAGCTCTTTCGTCTTCATCGGCAGCCTAAAGGTGACGGAGGTATATCCGACAATATCGAGGGGAAAGACCGTCTACTACGATCGACAACCCAAGGCCGGGGATATCGTCTCGTTCTGACGGCTGTGCCTTTACGCGTCACATCTTCCTTACGTCTCACTACTTAGTTGAAAGCACTCTGCCGTCGTTGACACCCTCATGGCCGCTTTCCATAAAAGCGGTTCTTCCGAAAAATACCTACCTTGCTTTGTCAGTGCGACTTCATGATGATATTTCTGATATAGCTCAAAAGATAACGGTATCGGGCGTCATACTGTGTTTTATTCCGAAGCGTAATGTACCGGTATGCGATTCCTGTTAATGCGGTTTTCTCACTGTAAACTATATTTTTTACATGAAAATATTAACTACTATCATATCATGACTAAGCTCCGTTGCTATGCAATTTGTGAGAAAACCGCACTACGGGGTTTTTTCCCCTTACGGTTATTTTCAAATTACCAGGAGATCAGCTCATTATCTGGTTTATATGCTATCCTAACCTAGGGATATAACGAAATAATGATATATGAACGTTTACCACTTTTTTCACCGTACTCTCATATGGTATAGTGCCGGGTAAACATCCGGCTTTTGAGAAACCCGGACCGGACTTATAATCAAATATCACTCATTTTACTCGGTTTTCGGATAGTCATTTAGAACCGGACCAACTAATCCTCGATGCGCGCGTTAATATTTCAAGCGTTGACAGTTGGCGGTCTTTGGGGCCTGGGTATTACGGGATAAACGGTATGGGAAACCGTACCCTCAAGAAAGGAACAAAACCGGTTTCCACATCGTTCACAAAGGTGATGCCGTAGTCAACTTTCACTTTGAGGTGTGTATCCTTCCACATCAGGTACCTTATTTCCACTCCTGTTTTGATGAACGTGTATATCGGCGGGCCAGCGTCCCCACCCCTGGAGTTGAAATTGAGTCCCAGCCCCACTCCGACAAAGGGAAGGATTGAGAACTTCGGAAAAACGGGGATCCTGTACGCGAAGTCGACCGATATTGGAATGTTCACGAGATAGTATGTACTGGACTGTTCCTCGATCTCATTTACCGAGAACCCCGCCTCGAAGATGTTGTAGACATTCTCCGAGTTGAAGAAGTAGGTAAAGATAGGGCTCTTCATGCTGAGATAGCCGCCCAGGTACGGGCCCGTCTTTATGCTCGGTGCGTTTTGTTCTCCCCCCATTAGATAGCTGAATGTTCCCAGTGAAATATCGACTTCCGGATCGTATGCGAGGATATCGGAGAAAGCCCCCCCTCCCGGAAAAAGCAGCAGGACCGGTAGAGCGATAAGGAAAAATAACCCTCTTATGGGCCTTCTCTTACTTCGTTTTTGCGGTAAAAACCCCATCCCAGTCCTCCCCGGGTGGATTCTGTATGAGCTCATTGCAGCGGTCCTCGTAGAGGGAGCTCGGCATGTCGCTTCCCAGCACACTGTTCGAGCGTTTGAAATGCTTCAATGCCTCGTTGAACTGCCGGTTTCTGTACAAACCGATTCCTTCGGAAAAGATGCTGTACCCTTGTTCGGTCTTCGGGGGTACGTTGTTATACGGCTCGAATATCTTTACAGGCTTCAGCTTTCCCTTCACCCTTACCGAGTCGATCTCCCTTGCGCGAACTCCGCCTTTTGTCTGTGCAAGTGTAAACTCGGAGATGATGATGGGAATTCCGTACATCTTTGTCAGGCCTTCGAGCCTGTTGGCGAGGTTCACCTCATCCCCTATGCATGTGTATTCGAGCTTCTGGGTAGACCCTATGTTTCCGACAACGACATCACCCGTGTTCAGCCCGATGCCGATCTTGAAGATGGGCCTCCCCATCTTGACCTGCTTACGGTTGAACCCATCGAGTGAATCGAGCATTTCGAGTCCCGTGAGCACCGCCTGGAGGGGGTCGTCCTCGTGGAGAACCGGAGCCCCGAAAATGGACATTATTGCATCGCCGATGAACTTGTCGATTATTCCCTTGTGCTTGATGATGATACCCACCATGATGTTGAAGTAGGTATTGAGTGAAATGACCAGTTCCTCTGCCGATAGCCTTTCGGCGATGGAGGTGAAGCTTCTGATATCCGAGAAAAGGATCGTGGTTGTCTGTTTCTTACCCAATAGGAGGCTGCTTCCTTTTGTCTTAAGGACCTCGTCGATTATCTCTCCTGGAACGTACTTCTGGAAGATATGCCGTATCTTTTCCTCACTCGTCTTCGCGAGAACGCTCTTATACGCGTACTGCTTTATCTGGTTGTATGCCATCTCGAGGTCCCCGACCATGCGGTTGAACCATGTTGCGAGGTGCCCGACCTCGTCGTCATATTCGACGCGGGCGCGCTGGGAGAGATCGCTCGACGTAATGATCCCCTTCATGGTGTTTACCATGTTGCGGAGGGGGTCCGTCACCTTTTTGATGAAGAGGAGGATGAGTCCGATGGCGAACACGAGGGTTATTCCTATCGTGTAGGCCACCTGTTTTTTGATGTTGTTTGCATCCTGATAGAAGACGTTCTCGTTTTCGCTGAGGACAATGTACCAGTCCCACGGTTCGAAGAATATGAAATACCCGATCCTTGCGGATTCCCTGTAGCTGAACGTCAAAAGTCCGTTTTTCTTCAGGGTCATCTCGGAAAAGAAATCGTTCTCACCGATGTTTCCCATGTCGGATTCAGGGAAGATGATCTCTCCGTTCGAATCAAATGCGAAGAAGTACCCTGTCTCAGAGAGCCGGATCGTGTCTGCATACTCCTCCGCGGATCTCTGGGCGAGCTCCCTGTAGCCCTCGAGCTCTATCAGGCCGGTTTCTGTAAGTATGTCCTCCTGTCGCCTGCAGTATTTGAACATTTCAGTCACCTTGTAGCTTAAAAACTCCTTGGCCACCTTGGTGATTCCGCTCCGTGCGGAGAT
>DATKZJ010000107.1:0-17370 GCA_035527995.1 Spirochaetota bacterium
GTACAATACCCTTATAGTAGACAGAAACGGCTTCAAAAACGAGGTTCCCGTGATACCGGGACTGAAGCCGAAATCACTCATGAAGGCCTGGGTAGACAGAAAGCTCTATATTCACAATCTCGGACATGCGGTTCTGGCCTACACATCCTACGCCCTTTTTCCGGACTACATTTACATGTGGCAGGCTGTTTCCAACGAGGCGCTCCGTGCCGTCACTAAGGGCGCTATGTGGGAGTCGGGGCGGGCGCTCATAGCCCAATACCCGCATGAGTTCGATGCGAAGAGCATCGGAGCTCACATAGACGACCTGCTTGAGCGGTTCGGCAACCGTGCACTCGGTGATACCGTATACAGGGTCGGAATGGACCTCTACAGGAAGCTTGGACCCGATGATCGGCTCATCGGGGGAGTAAAACTCTGCCTGAAGCACCGCATCCGTCCCGACTTCATATCGCTCGGTACGGCATCTGCGATGTTTTTCAGGGCGGCAGGAGAGGACGGGAGGATGTTCGAACGGGACAGGAGGTTTTTTGAGCAGGAGCTTTCACGAGGGATTGACCATGTTCTCACGTACGTGTGCGGCCTCGAGGACAGGGAGACGAGTCGCGTCATGGCCTCCTACTACGATAGTATATCGAGGGGCGGCCTGGATATAGAAAGATTGGCGCAAAACGTTTGTTGAGATTCGAGTTTTTTATATCGGTGCAATAAATATGGATATAGTAACCGTACTGTTTCACAATAAGAAAGGGGCCAAAGGCGACGGTCTCCTGAGGCTGTAAGCCACAATCGACGAACTAATCTCATTATACTGGTATTTCCAAACCTTTTTGAGATTGCTTCATCAGGGTTGTTCTCTGTTCGAGGCAGCAGTCATACTTACAGTTAGCTGGTGATTTTAATTGAATATTGCCCTAAATCATATATAAACGCCATGGCATAAAGGGTTATGACTATACATACTGCTTATGGCTGAAACGGCGGTGGTCTTTCCGGCAGGTCATTACCGGCAACGATTTGGAAGGGGTTCAATCCCCGTTTCTCATGATCAACAGCAAACTGTAAGTAACGGGGCTTTTGGCGCTTTTTTCACCGTAAACTTTATTTTTTACATCGAAACCCCTTGCTATGCAATCAGATTGCTGCAATCAGATTGCAGCAATCTTTGAGAAAACCGCATTAAAGTAAATGGAAGCATATCGAATCGGGGCCGACTATTTTACAATTAACAGCTAACAGCGATTTCGAGACATCATCCCTTCCCGCTGCTTTACAAATAGAATAGAACCGGCTGACCTGTCGGGGACATAGACGGTAAACAGTCGAGGTTTTGCTGCTCATTCTCCGAAAATTGGTAAACCGGGTATCGGGGCTGTCAGGCAGTAATGGAAGCTTAATCGTCGTTCTTTTTCCCGAGGAGAGACGCTTTCATGGTGGCGGCCCTCACCGCGTTCATGATAAGGGCCTTGAAGTTACCCTCTTCAAGCGTGAGGAGCCCTTCTATGGCGGTCCCTCCGGGGCTCGTGACCATCTCCTTGGCAAGTGAAGGATGGACTTCGAACTCTTTCAGGAAGCAGACCGAGCCGTAGACTGTGTCTATTGCGAGATGAAGAGCCGTTTCCCTTGCAAGCCCCATCAGCACTCCGCTGTCCGCGAGCGCTTCCACCATGAGGAAGACGAAGGCGGGACCGCTGCCGGAGAGGCCTGTGATTGTATCGAGGTGTTTTTCTTCCAGTTCTACAACAGTCCCGATGCTCTCCATGATCTGTTTCGCGCATCGCCGTTTTTCATCCGATAGCGCTACATTGTAGCACATGGCGCAGACTGACTTGCCGACCCTTGCGGCGATGTTAGGCATGGTTCTGACGAGCTGGTAGGACTTCGTGATGTACCTCTCCATGAACTTCAGTGTAATGCCCGCGGCTACCGATATGATGAGGTGCTTTCCGCTGATATAGGGATTGATATCGGTAAACACCGACTGGATATTCTGCGGTTTTACGGCTACTATGATCACATCGTAGTTTTCAATTGTCCTGTCGACAGCACCCTTTGCAACGATATTGTAACTCTTTTCGAGCTCGCTTTTCTTCACGGAGTCGGTCTCGATGAGGAGGATGTCCTTCCCATCGTGGGACTTCTTTTTAAGGCCTTCTATGATGGCCCTTCCCATGTTTCCGCCCCCTACTATTGCTATCTTGCAACCCTTAAGCCTGCTATCCATGAGATTATATACCTCTGTTGAAAATAGTGGGTGTTAATTTAGCACAAAACAGGAGGCTTGACAACCACATACTTTATAGTGCAGTCCGCGTTCCGTACATGCAAGAGGTACATGCCTGGGGGCATGGGCAAGCTTTAGAGCTTGACCTTGTTGAGCTGGAGTTTGAACTCGTCCCTGAGGTTCTTGAAGCCCTCCAGTGTTTTTTCGATCTGTTCGTCGGTATGGGCTGCTGTCGGGATCAGCCTTAAAAGAATCACCGTCTTGGGAACAACCGGATACATGACGCCGGACACGAAGATCCGCTGCTCGTCACGCATGTACGCGACGATCTTTTTCGCCACCTGTGGTTCCGCCGGAACATACACCGGAGTAATAGGAGACTGGGTGTTGCCAAGGGAGAACCCGAGCTTTCTGAGCCCGTCCTGGAGCTTTTTCGCGACCTCCCACAGCCTCCCTCTGAGGCCGGGATCCTTCTCCAGCAGGTCGAGGGTCTTGTTAATAGTGCGTACGTAGATCATCGGAAGGCTCTTTGCGAAGATCTGGGTCCTGGCGTTGTAGCATATGTAGCGGATGATCTCTTCGTCTCCCGCGCTGAATCCCCCGATCGCTGCGAACGATTTGGCAAAAGTGCTGAAGTATATATCAATCCTGTCCATGACACCGAAGTGCTCCGCCGTTCCCTTTCCGTTGGGGCCCATGACTCCGCATCCATGGGCATCATCCACGAAGAGGCGCGCCCCGTACTTATCCTTGAGGTCGCATATGTCCGGAAGGTTAGCGAGATCGCCGCGCATGCCGAACACGCCCTCTGTGACTACGAGAACTCCGCCTGAGCTGTTCTTGTTCGCCATCACGATCTGCTTCTCGAGATCCTCCATATCGTTATGCTTGTAGAACCTGAACTTGCCCCCCGCGAGGAAGGTCCCGTCTATCATCGACGCGTGGGATAACTTGTCGATTATTATCGTATCGCTCCTGTGTACTATGGCGGACAGGGTGCCGAGTACACCGAGATATCCGTAGTTGAAGAGGATCGATGAATCCTTTGCTACAAACTTAGCGAGCCTGTCCTCCAGCGCTTCGTGCTCAACAGTGTTCCCTGTGAGCATCCTCGAGCCCATGGGGGCGGATGCACTGAACTCCTCGCAGGCTTCCAGACTGGTCCTCTTTATCTCCTCGTTCCCCGCAAGGCCAAGGTAGTTGTTTATCGACCACATGATCATCGGCTTGCCGTTAAAGACCATCTCCGTTCCCGGCAGGGTTGAAAGCAGAGGCCTCGTCCAGTATTTATCCTTGATCACTCGAAATATACCGAGATAGCCGCCGTCTTTGTAGCACTTTTCGAATATATCCATCACTTTTCCCCTTCAGAGTAAACGTGCGCTCCTATATTAATTCCTACCGTTGAAGGTTGTCAAGAAAAACATCGGATAGTGGATAATGGAGTAATGGAAAAGGAGATACAGCTTGACAAATGTTTCTATGCTGATATTCTTTACTACCATGAAAATAGCTGTCGTCGGGTGCGGTGGAATAGGTGGAGTGGTCGCAGGAGTACTGGGGGTTAACGGACATGATTTTGTCCTCATAGAGGCGAGCCGGGAGTATGCGGATATTCTGAACAGGAAAGGAATAAGGCTCACCGGAAAGAAGGGCGAGATAGGAACATCGGTGAAGGCATATTCAGGATTCGGAGATGCCGGACTGAAGTACGATCTCATTGTCATAGCGGTAAAATCTGGCGTCTTGAAGAGCGTGTTCGAAGAAAGCAGGAAGTACATTACTCCATCGGGTTTCATTCTCACTCTCCAGAACGGCCTGGAGCCGCTGCGGTTATGCGAAGAGTTTCCTGAAGCGAGGATCGTCGGCGGTGCCGTTGGCTACAACTCCTTAATGCTCGAGTACGGACTCTATCACGTGACGTCTCAGGGTGGGATAACTGTCGGAAACCTCATAAACTGCTCTCATAGCGACCTCACCGTGCTGAAAGAGCTTTTTGCTCCCGGAATTGAGATCACTGCCACCGAAAACATCCGGGGCGTGCTCTGGGCAAAGCTGCTTATCGTGTGCGGTATCACGGGCCTTGGCGGGGCTTCCGGGATGCTGATCGGTGACCTCATGAAACACAGGGTCGCGAGGAAGCTCTTCTATCATGTGGTGACAGAGGGGCACCTCGTTGCAAAAAAGCTCGGAATACAGATGGAAAAGTTCGGGGGGCTCCTCCCGGAGAAGTTCGGCGTTCACAAGGGGAGTTACCCGGCCTTTTTCCGGCACCTTGCCTTGAGAATCGTGGGGAGAAAGTACAGGGAGCTCAAATCAAACATCCACCAGTCGATCGAAAAGGGTCAGCGTACAGAGGTCGACTACCTCAACGGTGAGATAGTGCGCAGGGGAGAGGAAGTTAGTGTTCCGACCCCTGTGAACGGGGGAGTGGTGCGGATCGTGAAAGAGATAGAGGAGAAAAGTCGGAAAATGGGGATCGAAAACCTCGAAGAGCTCTGGAAGATGATATCGGTTCGGAAATAAGAGGAGGGTATTATGGGATGGGATCTTGCAGTTACTTTCGCTATTGTGAGCGTTTCTCTTCTTATTGCGTCGCTGCTTAGGGCAAATCTTCGATTTCTTCAGCGGTTTCTCGTTCCCAATGCCATTACCGCTGGATTCGTAGGGCTGGGCCTGATGTACCTTCTGGGCTGGGCCTTTCCTCAGATCATGCCCAAACGGGAGTATCTCGGTAACATCGTGTACCATCTGCTCGCGATCACCTTCATATCGATCGGCCTGAAGCGCCGGGAGCGGTACGTCTCCAAAGACTCTCTTGCAACGGCCTTTCACCTGTCACTCGGATATGCAGTCGAGGGTTTTATCGGGTTTTCCATTACGCTGGTCTTTCTCTTTACAATGATGCCGCAGATCTTCCCAACCTTCGGAATGCTCTTTGAGATGGGTTTCGGCCAGTCATCGGGACAGGCGTACGCCCTTGGAAAGCAGTGGGAGGCGCTGGGGTTTGTGAACGGCGGAACCGTGGGACTCACATTCGGCGCAATCGGATTCCTCTGGGCCTGTTTCGTAGGGGTGCCTTTCCTCAACTGGGGCATCAAACGAGGATATGTGAAGGGAGTAGACAGAAGGCTCCTGGAGAATACAGGTTTTTTGGGGAGAGGAGCGAAGAAGCCGGTTATCGGGAAAAGCACCACACATCCCGATGTTATCGCAACAGGGACACTTCATATTGCGTTCATAGGGCTGGTGTATCTCGTCGACTACTTCTTCATCAAATTCGTCGTGTTTCTTTTGAGCAAACTGGGGGGTACATTCTCGGTCCAGTTCGGAAACATCCTCTGGGCCTACCACGCATTCTTTGCCACGCTCTTCGCCCTTCTCGCGGGGAGGATCCTTCGTGCGCTGAAGCTCGATCATATTCTCGACGACAACATGCTCACAGGCATCTCCGCATCGAGTGTGGATTTTCTCGTTACTGCGGCGATAATGGCGATCGAGCTCGCGTTCGTCGTGCAGTATATCGTTCCCATCGCCGTGATCTGTATCGCGGGAGGGGTGGCAATCATGCTGCTCGTCATTTTTCTTGCGAAGCGAAGCTTTAACGACTACTTCTTCGAAAGGGTGATCTCCATCTTCGGACTGCTCACAGGGACAGTAAGCACGGGCCTCGCGCTGCTGAGGGTAATAGACCCGGAGTACAAAACACCTGCGGCGAGCGACCTTGTTCTCGGCTCGGGTTTCTCCCTCTTTATCGGATTTCCTCTGCTCTTCCTCATAAACATCCCTGCTCTGCACAGGACCACGAAGGTATTCCTCCTCACGGACGGGGGGATATTCGGCTACATCGTGGTCCTCTTTGTCGTCATGGTTGCGCTGAGGATATTGAGGAAGAAGAAATAGGATATATCTGCCTTGCGTTGATCCGAAAGCCGGCTTTTCTGTAAAATCTGCAGATCCTCCATAATAGAAACCGATTGCTGAATATTTACCGATCCTATCCTCTGCTTTTATAATTATCCATAAAATACCATTAAATTAAGTATTATCAATTATATAAAACAATATAAGTAGATAACGATAAATGTCCTTAAGGTTTATAAAAGAATACTTAAAGCTCAAAAAGGTATTGACAGGCGCCTTTTGTTGCTTAAAATATAAAGCGTCTCGTTTATGGCAGTTATCGAAATTAACGAGAGTAATGATATTCTTAAATAAAGGAGGAGAATGTTTATGTCTAGAAAAGAAAAAAAGGCTATGACCCGGAGAGATTTTCTGAAAAAATCCCTGGGAGCCGGGGCAGGTATTGCAGCTGTTTCTGTAGCTTCTAAGTTTATGAGAAGCGATAAGTACAGCCCTCACTCGATCTTTGCGGGCGGAGAGAAGAAGCTCGAGTACACACCAAAGGCAGGCCTGGCTTCCGGTATGATCGGGGGACCCACCGGTTTCGAAGGCGCCGAGCGTTATCAGTACAGCGCTGATGAAGCACCAGGTCGTGCTGTTGAGGCTCTTAGAAAGCTCAAGGCCGAGGGGAAGGCTCCAGATAAGTTTATTATAATGCTGCCACCAGGAGCAGTAGGTCACTGGGAGAAACCTTATCCTGAGGGTGCACCTCTGGCAAAAGATGTGTTCTTTGAAGAGACCGGTATTGAGGTTATTCCAGCTGACGTTGTGGAAACAGAGCAGACCACTAAGCTCATCCAGGACTATCAGACAGGCGCACGTACATATGATACTTATTCCTACTGGTCTGATGAAACACAAGATCTTGCTGCTGCCGGTGCTCTTCTTAATCTGGATGAGTATGTCGACAAGTACAAGCCCGACTGGCTCGATCCGGTTTGGGGCAATGTCGGCGGAGACGTCATCCTCACATCCACATCAAAGTATCTGGGCAGCGTATACAACGTGCTGATGGATGGTGATTTTCAGCTCTGGGTTTACAGAAAAGACCTGTTCGAAGATCCCAAGGAACAGAAGGCCTTCAAGGACAGGTACGGTTGGGATCTCCAGTGGCCCGAGACCTGGGAGCAGCTCGACCAGATCTCTCGGTTCTTCAACAGACCCGACCAGGGGCTTTTGGGATGCACTGACATCAGAAACCAGTACTGGGGGTTCTCCAATTGGTTTCAGCGCTATACGTCGTTCGACAATCCGAACCAGTACTACTGGGACGACGACATGAACCCGCTCATTAACACGGACCCGGGAATCAAGGCGACAGAACAGCACGTGAATTCCCTGGAGTGGCACCACAAAGATGCGATCTCCTGGGGCTGGCCAGAGCAGTATGCAAACATGACTGCTGGTGGTGCAGCAGTTACATGCGCCTATCCGAACATGCCCAAGTTTCTTGACAATCCGGCCAATCCTGACAGCAAGGTTGTTGGAAAGCTCAGATCTGGCGTATCGCCTGGACGTGTAATCGGTGGCGTTCTGGTGAGAAGGAGTGTCTGGTGGCCGAGCATAGGGCACGGAGTTGCCTCCAACGGGAAGTACACTGAAGCCGCCTATCTGTTGCTCCAGTGGGCCTCTAGTGGTAAGGTCAGCACCTGGCTCACTGCGAATCCGGCTGGATACTACGACCCGTGGAAGATCCCACACTTCAAGGACCCGATTGTGGTTGGCTCCTACAAGGATTGGCATATCAATACCTATGTTGAATCGATAAAGCGCAGCTCTCCTCCGATCATAATTCCTGGGGTGACCGAGTACAGAAACGTTCTCGATACAAATCTGCAGCGGGCGCTCTCAGGACAGAAGACGGCGAGGCAGGCGATGAAGGACTGTGCAGATGAGTGGAACCGCATCACGGACAAGAGGGGTAGAGACAAGCAGATCGAGGCGATCAAGGCTACCCGTGCGGCGTGGCCGACGGTCGTGGACAAGCCGACTATCAATGTGTAACGCGATAACAGCAGAAGGGTCCGGCTTCAGGGCTTTGAGCCGGATCCTCCCCTTATTGTTTTTTAAAATGCACTGAGCAGCAAATATCATCTTATGAAAAAACGGCTTTCGGTGAGGAATACATTTATCTTCTATAGGATTCAGAAACTAACGCTGGAGGAACACTTTTGTTAAAGAAGCAGATAACACTGGAGGAAAGGGGGGGTATGGATACGGCGAGGTTCGGCTTTTTCATGATCCTTCCCGCACTTGTTTTGTTACTGTTCATCGTCATTTTCCCCCTTCTTTCCTCGATCTATCTCAGCCTTTCCGAATGGTCGCCAATGACCGGGGGTGGAACCAGGTGGTATGAGGCGTACAAATTCTGGGGATGGCTTTCCAACTACTGGAACATCCTGAGGGACGTTGAGTTTCTCGTAGCCATACTCAGGACCTTTGTCATCGTTGTGGTCGTTGTGCCGGTCGAGTTCTTCATCGGACTGGGGCTGGCCTTCCTGTTCAGGGAAAGCTTCTGGGGCAAGAAGGTCTTTCACAGCATCATCCTCATGCCCATGATGATAGTGCCAGCTGTAGCAGGGTTTATATTCTACATGCTCTTCCAGGGGCAGGGACCTGTGAATGCAGTACTTTCAGGGATATTTTCCAAGGAAGTTTCTATTCTGTGGTTACAGCACAAGGTAAGCGCTATTATTGCAATTATGATTGCTGATATCTGGCAGTGGTCGCCCTTCATGTTTCTAATCCTCCTATCAGGGTTGATGTCACTTCCAGAGGACCAGATAAATGCTGCAATCATACTCGGTGCAACACGATGGCAACGGTTCAGGATGGTACTGTTCCCGCTAATGAAACCGGTTATTGTCATCGCTCTGATATTCAGAGGCATGGAGGCTGTAAAGATATTCGATGCGATATGGCTCATGACAACAGGAGGACCAGGGACGGCTACAGAATCGATATCGGTATATATGTATAAGCATGGGTTCAAGTATCTAAAATGGTCCTGGGTCGCAGCAGGTGGGATCATCATACTCATCATTATTACTCTCATATCGATGCAGGCACTGAAGCCGATCAAGGAGCAGGAGGAGAAGGAGGCATGATTGGAGAATACAATAGTACTATAAGATGGAGGAATATATATATATGGAACAGAAACTATATGTAAAGGCTCTTAAGTTTGCACTGATCGTTTTTGTCACTATAATCTTCTTTTTCCCGATATACTGGGTTTTTACCATGGCATTCAAGCCTTTCCCGGAGTGGACAGCTGCAGGAGGAAAGATCTACTGGTTTCCCAATAATCCTACCCTGGACAATTTTCGGACAATATTCACACGTCAGCTCCAGATGAATCCATTAGCAGGTACTGCAATACGTCCGGTTATTAACAGTCTGATTGTCTCTATCATCGGAACCGGGATAGCAATGGTCGTCGGCATCTTTGCTGCATACGGTATCTCACGCCACAAGGCGGGCGGGAACCTTCCGTTTATGCTCCTGCAGCTCAGGATGTTTCCACCAATAGCAATCATTATCCCTATCATGATCATGTGGGCGTTCCTGCGCATGATCGACACCTGGTACGGACTTGCAATAATATATGGTGTAGTAACGTTGCCCTTCTCGGTTTGGCTCATGAAGACCTTCTTCGACGACATCCCGAAGGAGCTCGACGAGGCCGCGATCGTGGACGGATGCTCAAACATCGGCGCGTTCTTCAAGGTGGTAATACCCCTGGCCAAGGGCGGTATCGCTTCAACAGCACTCTTTGTATTTATCCTCAACTGGAGTGACTTTCTCATTGCACTTATTCTTACTGACCGGAGGTGGACGACTATACCGGTGCATATAAGCAAGCTGCAGTCTGCGCTTGTAGGTGCGCTCTACGGGCCGAAGGCCGCACTCGGTATGATCGCTGCTATTCCCCCTATTGTTTTCGGAATTCTAATTCAAAAGTATCTCGTGCGCGGTTTAACCTTCGGAGCGATAAAAAAATAACGAGGACGTTATATGGCAAATATAGTACTAGAAAAGCTTGTAAAGAATTTTGGCAAACAGACAGCAGTCAAGGACCTTAGTCTCGAAATAAATGATAAAGAGTTTATAGCACTGCTCGGCCCTTCAGGGTGCGGAAAGACGACGACTATGAACATGATTTCCGGTCTCCTGAAACCCGATTCTGGAAAGATTTTCTTCGACGGGAAACTGATGAACCCTGTTCCTCCAGGCAAGAGAGGGGTTGGGTTCATGTTCCAGAATTACGCTGTCTTTACATTTTTAAATGTGTTCGATAACATCTCCTTTGGGTTGAGGATAAGGAATGTGCCAAAAGTACAAATCGATAAAGCGGTGAATGAAGTAGCCCGCCTTCTGCAGATTCGCCACCTTCTGAATATGAGTGCCTCGAGCCTGTCGATAAACGACATGCAAAGAGTTGCACTTGCAAGGAGCATGATTACAAAACCCCAGATCTTTTTGCTCGATGAGCCACTTTCGAACCTCGATGCATCGCTACGAGCTGTCATGAGGGCCGAGCTGAAGAAGATCCAGCAGGAACTCGGCCAGACGGCGATCTACGTGACCCACGATCAGGTCGAGGCCATGAGTCTCGCAGACAGGATCGCTGTCATGAACTTCGCCGTGCTCCAGCAGTACGACACCCCCCATAATGTGTATAACAGGCCGAAAAACCTCTTTGTCGCGAACTTCATCGGCTCCCCCACGATCAACTTCTTCGAAGGTGTGTATAGGACGGGGGAGTTCCTTCTCAGCGATTTCAGCGGGGGTAGGATTTCCGTTTCCTCGAAGCAGAAAAATGAAGTGGAAGAAAGGCTGAAACAGGAGAAGATTGTCGTCGGGATCCGCCCTGAGCACCTGAAGGTGTGCGACACCGAGAAACAGAGTAGGCCGAAACTCAAGGCAAAGGTCGTGAGCTACGAACCGCTCGGCTCGAGGACGGTCGTGTACATGCACCCTGACAGTAATCCGAGTGTAATTATCAAATCGGCGATGGGAAGTGGTTACAAACCGAAGATAGGGGAGCTCAAGTTTATCGATTTCGAAGAGAAGGCACTCTATCTTTTTGACAGGGAGACGGAAGACCTCGCGGTCCGCTTTTCGTAGACGAAAGCGGCTGCCGCCAGTGGAGAGAATATATGGCATCGATACGGGTGGAAAAGGTAAGAAAACGGTTCAAGAATACAGAGGCCGTAAAAGGGCTCGATCTCGAGATAAAGGACGGCGAGTTTTTCTGTATCCTCGGTCCGCCCGGAGCGGGAAAGACGACCTTGCTTCGTCTCATCGTCGGTCTCGAGACCCCGGATGAAGGAAATATATATATCGGTGATGAATCTGTTGTCGGGATCCACCCGAGCAAACGGGGTATCGCCATGATATTCCAGAACCTTGCGCTCTATCCTGACAAGACTGTGTTCGACAACATAGCGTTTCCTCTGCGCCAGCAGAATGTCGAAGAACAGGAGATAGAGAGGAGGGTGGGCGATGTCGCGAAAGAGCTCCATATCGACTGGCTGCTGGAGAAGATCCCCTCTCAGCTCTCGGGAGGAGAGCGCCAGAGGGTCGCGATAGGGAGGGCGATCGTCAGGCAGCCGAAGGCCTACCTCATGGATGAGCCGCTTTCGAATCTCGATGCGCTGCTGAGGCTCGAGATGAGGGTAAGCCTGAAGGAGCTCCAGACAAGCCTGAAAGAGACATTCGTCTATGTTACACACGATCAGGTCGAGGCGCTTTCGATGGGAGACCGCATCGCGGTATTGAACGAGGGGACCCTCCAGCAGGTCGGTGACCCTGAGACTATCTACCAAAAACCGAACAACATGTTCGTTGCAACGATCCTCGGAAGTCCCCCGATGAACTTTCTCATGTGCGATATCGAGAAGAAAAAGGATGGAGTTCGGATAAAGCACAAGGCCTTTTCGCTGGAGACCCAGCAGAAGCATCTGCTCGAGGCTCTGGAAAGATCGAACGGCAGCGGTGGGGTTGTTCTCGGCCTCAGGCCCGAGGAGGTGACAATTCATAAAGAGAAGAAAGCGGGCGCTCCTGTTCCTGCGGAGATATATGTAACGGAGCCTCTTGGAAACGAGACGATCGTCGATGTGGCGCTCGGTGATAATGTGATCAAGGTGATAGCAGAGCCCGATTTCGAGGGCAGGTCCGGCGAGAAGATCTGGATAGGGATAGAGTGCTCGAAGCTCCACTTTTTTGATGATGAAACTCATGAATGTCTCTACCATGCATCGGACCGGGATGAAATCAACATCGTATGAGAATGGAACATACGATTCCGGTGGTCGGCTTCTTGGCCTTCCGGGCTCATTAAGACCGTATATACTGGAGAGCGGTAGAATCAAAAACGACCGCTTTTCATACTGATACCGAAAAAGATCTATAAGAGGAGGGACAGATGGATATCCAGATGGATATGGAGAAGCTTTACAATGAGCGGATGGACCGCTACTGGAAAGCGAACCACAACGAAAAGCCGGACAAGGTTCCTTTCAGGCCGTTCGCTGCGGAAGCGGTCGGTGCGTTCTACGGCCTGAACTCCCAGCAGGTGACCCATGACGTCGAGCAGGGGATGGAAGCAATCATAAAAATGTGCAGGGAGTTCGATATCGACGCCACTGTTGTAAACATGGTATACGTCTGGACCGGTCTTACCGAGGCGTACGGAACGAAATATTTCGGGGTGCCCGGCATCGATCTCGATGTTCACGAATCCTTCCAGTACAGGGAGCCGAAAAACGACGACGAGGCATGGATGCGGGCGGACGAGTACGACCGTTTCATAGAAAACCCCGTTGAGTTCACCATGAATGTGTGGGCTCCGCGGATGTCGAAATATTTCGAGCCTCCGGGCGCGGAAAACACATGGAAGAACAATCTCGCCTGGCTAAAAGGGGGTATCGGGTGGCTCTATTACGGTATGAAAATAGGTACCCAAATACAGCGTATGAAGAATGAGGCGGGGACTGTGTCCTGCCTCAAAGGCGCACTGAAGGCGCCTTTCGACATCCTTGCTGACAAGTTCCGGGGATTCAGAGGAATTTCCTACGATATGCACCGCCAGCCGGAAAAGGTCCTGAAGGCGACCGAGGCTGTTGCGCCGCACATGCTGAACAACGCCCTTCTGGATGCCGATCCCGCGAAAAAGGTCCCCATTTCCCACTGGATGCACAGAGGGGCGACGGGTTTCTTCTCGGAAGATATATTCAAGAAGTTCTACTGGCCGACCCTTCGAGAGATAACGGAGGAAATCTGGAAGGCGGGGTATCAGACGATATACTACGCAGAGGGGAAGTGGGGAAAGAATCTCAAGTACTTTCTCGAGCTTCCTGAGAAGAGCATCATATTCCACTGCGACAAGGACGACATCTTCGAGGTGCACCGGGTACTGGGCAGGAAGTTCGCCATCTCCGGCGGCGTTCCCAACGATATGCTCGCGTACGGCAAGCCGGAGGATATAAAAAAGCGCGTGAAAGAGGTCATCGAGACAGTCGGCAAAGACGGTGGTTTTCTCCTCGATGCCGAGGCCATCATGCAGCAGGACACTAAACGTGAGAACTTCAAGGCGATGGCGGAAGCGTGCGCGGAATACGGCGTTTATAAAAACTGATAACTCATGGAGAAGGAGTATACAATGGCAGAGATGAAAAAGGTGCCTCCTGTGATCTTTTCCTGGGAGGAGAAGAAGAAGGAGTATGAAAAGATCCTTGGTGACGAAGAGATCGTGAAGCGTATGTGGGAGGAGTTCGATATGCTCACGTATATGTTCGTCTGGTTTGTAGTGACCGCAATGTAGGAGGATAGAATGGACCTGAAAGAAACACTTGCCAATCTAGAAGAGGACAACATATACAGGATCGTCGATGAAAAGCTCGGAAAGGGCGTTTCTGCAAAACAGATCCTGAAAGAGTGCCAGGCCGGAATGAAGATCGTGGGCGAGCGCTACAACAGCGAAGAGTACTTTGTCGCAGACCTCATGTACGCGGGAGAGATAATGAGGAACGTGATGAAGACCCTCACACCCCACTTGAAGGGGGCGGAAGATGCGGAGGATGTCGGGACGGTGGTGATCGGCACTGTAAAGGGGGACATTCACGACCTGGGTAAGGACGTGGTCATCATCACCCTGCAGGGGAACGGGTTCAAGGTGATCGATCTCGGAGTCGACGTCTCGGCCGAGAAGTTCGTCGAGGCGGTAAAAAAGCACAATCCAGATGTCGTGGGTATGAGCGTCTTTCTCACCTCCTGCTTTCCTGCAACAGAAAAGATAGTAAAGGCTTTGTCCGATGCCGGACTGAGAGACAGGGTGAAGATCATGCTTGGCGGCGCCCCTGTCACAGATATGGTTGCTGAGGAAACGGGGTGCGATTACTACGGCAAGGACGCCGCTACTGCCTCTGAGTACGCACTGAAGGTGGCGAAAGCTTCATAGTCTATAAAGGCAATAACGTTCTGCTAATATAATGTGACAAATATTAAGGTTATTACTGAACTGTATTTTTTCTAAATTATCCAGGGAAAGGGAAATGTAGAGGACGCGTTTCACGACGATTGATCATAATAATATTTTCGGATTAGGTCGAATATAACAATTTCTGTATTTCGTGAATGATCACTTTACTAGTCTACGGTGTTGAGCCTTTATTTTTGGAAGAATAAAATAATGTTCCAACACGTCGGGTTCTTTATTCCCTTTAAAAACGCTCAACCCACACTTTTCCTTACTGTTGACTTCTAACAGGGTCTCTCTAGCTAAAGCTGCTTTTTTAGAATTGCAGTCTACTCCCCGATGAGCCTGTTCAACTCATCGAGCCTTCGGTTGAGCAGGAACAGGACCCCCCGGAGTTTTCGGTCCGCCTCGTTGATCTTGGTTATTACAAAGGTGATCCTCCTGTACTCCCTCCGAAGCTCCAGCAGGGAAGGAAGCCTCACGGCGGCTTCAGGTTCGAGCTGCATCTCGATCCTTCCGGCGAGAACAATAATAGACCGGATCCCCACGAGCTGCCGCCGCGCTACTATAAAGAAGCCGAGCGCCCGTCTCGTCTTTTCGACCTGCTGGATTATGAGAGCGCGCTCCTGGCGGTACATCTTCCTCTGGTGCAAGTACTGCACCTTTTTCAGGAATACCGCAAAGTCATTCCTGTACTGGTCCATCCGTTCCTTGCTCTTTATCAGCCGGGCGATTATCATCCGCTCTCGGGTCAGCATCCTCTTCAGGAAGAGCTCCGGATTTTCTTTTATCCTTTCGAGAGCTTCCCTCCTCCACTGCATATATTCGATCCTGCCTTTATAGTCTTTTCTCAATCCCTCAAGGCTGTATACACTGGCGTTTCCCTTTGTAATGGTATATGCAGTTCCGTCGAAATCCGTTTCCACGGAGCCCTCCTCTACATTGATGAGGACCTCTCCGTCCTCCCTGAGGGATACATCGAACTCCGTGCCGCGGACACCGGCTGTGACTGTCGCAGTATTGACTGAAAACTCGTCTTTCTCCCTGCTGAGCCTTTTGATAAAAAGCTTTATGCTGCCGAAGAGGATGCCGATATCGGTATGGCTTTCCTCCCTGACCTGCCAGTTGTTGAGCGTTACCTCGGAGTCTTCGGTGATCTTCACCACGTTTCCGTCGCTGAGGGTGATCTCGGCCTCTGAGCCCTCCAGGGTCTTTACGGTGTCAGTTGAGTAGATAATTTGGTCCAGGCCTGCGGCTTTATACTCGCCGTCCTCCTCCCTGATCTGGCATGTGCCCTCGATGAAGGTTATCGTGCCGACCCCTTCATTTTCATTCTCTTCACCGCAGAGAAAATAGGGGGAGAGCAGAATGAGCGGCAGGATCAGAAGAAGCGGGGTCATCGTGAGTTTCATGGGGGCTCTCCTTTTTTGAGGGTTGAGTCGCTTCTTTCCTGTATAATTCGAAGGGTATATAATGTCAAGGGTTTAAATCTGCTCAGTCTCCTGTATTACGAGAGCTTGTGATTGACTTTGCAACGGCTACCGTGTAATGTTATCTATGAAATGCGAACGAGAACTATTTTAATTGTCTTTACTGCCGTTTTCTTCTCTTCCTGCTTTGCGATTTACGGAGAAGGAGAACAACCTTCGCGGGAGGCCCCTTCAGGGGCGTGGGTCATACCTGTGAGGGGAGACATAGACCGGGGGATGGTCGTTTTCCTGCGGAGGGGTATAGAGCGCGCAGTCCGTGGAGGCGCAGAATTCCTCATCTTCGACATAAATACATTCGGAGGACGGGTCGATTCGGCCCTCCAGATTACGACCCTGATCGGCTCCGTGGATGAGGCGGAGGCGATCGCCTATATCACTACTTCCCCGGAGGGTCTCGGCGTGAGCTGGTCAGCAGGTGCGCTCATATCGTTTGCCTGCAGCCGCATCTTCATGGCGCCAGGCACCTCGATCGGCGCTGCGGCACCCGTGTACATGACTGAAGAAGGGCCGCAGTCGGCGGGCGAAAAGACCGTGAGCGCTGTCCGCGCACAGATTGCCGCGCTTGCTGAAAAGAACGGCTACCCTGTCAACATCGCCAAAGCGATGGTAGATACAGACATAGAGATCAGGGAGGTTCGAGTGGGGGGTGAGGTTCGCGTGCTCACCGAGGACGAGACTGAGGACCTCGAGAGAGGCGGCGAAAAGCCGGAGAGGGGCAGGATCGTTTCTCAGAAGGGAAAGCTGTTAACCCTCACGGCGAAGGAGATGGAACGATACAAAGTCTCCTCCGGTACTGTAGCCAATGCAGAGGAACTACTCGATTCTCTCGGAATCGGCGGCGGCCAACAGGCTGTTACCGTCGAAAAAACGGTTGCGGACACGGCCGTCGGTATCATCACCGGCTCCGCAGTGACGAGCCTTCTTATCGTGATAGGGCTCATAGCCCTGTTTTTAGAGATCACTTCACCGGGGTTCGGCGTTCCCGGCACGGTTGCCATCGTGTGCTTCGCCGTTGTGTTTGCGAGCTACGCCCTTCTCGGCACAGTGGGAAGCATAGAGCTCATACTGTTCGTCATTGGGCTCGTGCTGCTGATCGTAGAGATATTTCTCATTCCCGGGTTCGGGGTCGTGGGAATATCTGGACTCATACTCATAGTTCTCTCGCTTATACTGTCGATGCAGGGGTTCGTCTGGCCGCAGTACAACTGGCAGTGGGCGATATTCAGAAGAAATATTCTCGTCGTGGTCTCGAGCGCGGTCGGATCTATCGC
>DATKZJ010000108.1:0-19690 GCA_035527995.1 Spirochaetota bacterium
TTCTGAAGCTCTTCGAGTACATAGAACAGGATGAAAACGAAAGGGTGAAGTACCACTACGTTGTGTTCGATTTCAGGGCGGGGTATATCGGGGGTACGCTCGGGCACTCCTCAGATGCCTCCGACGCACGATGGGTCCCCTTTAGAGATCTCGGAGAGTACGAGCTCTCAGATGCAGTTTGGGAGGTAGTACGGGAGGCTACCCGGTCCTAACTGATCCCCATTTCTCACATAGGAATTGGGACTATGTTCACCGTAAACGTTATTTTTTACATCGAAACCCCCTGCTATGCAATTGTTAAAAAAACGCACTACTCCGTATGTTCACAGGATCTGGATCAGAATGATGATAGGTTTTCGATAGGCGGACCTTTTTTCGGGATGTTCCACGGGTATGGCGTTCCATACGAAGTAAAAAAAAGGCGGCTCTTCCTACTGTCATAAGGGGAGACAACACCCTGACCAATCGTCGTATCTTCTGGCATCTAAATATGAGTATAGTAATAATGCTGTGTCAGTACGATGATTAGGACACCAAGGAGAGGCCTTTTGAGTACATGCTTTTTACACGTTTCAGAACTCTCGTCACGTTGGTTTGAGACAGGGTCTATCCCCCATTTCTCATAAATCACCGTCAATATTATTTTTTACATCTGCCAGGCCATCATTTATACCCCTTGCTTCCGCACTTGTTTAGAAAACCGCACCAACCCTATTCCACACACACAGCCGTAATGTGGACAAGCCACATTTTTGATTAACAAATTTTCTTGCCAAAAAGGCAAGAAAATCAGTACTAGAAATAAATGGGCGTTGGGAAACTCATCGTCTCCTCTCAACCCCGACCCTGTCGCAGTACTGGTAGATTTTGCACTCCGAGCAGAATGGTGAAACCGGTGTGCATACGTGCTTACCATAGCTCACGAGGAGGTCGTTGTACTCGATCCAGTACTCTGTCGGGAGCTTCTCTCGAAGGGCGAACTCCGTCTTGTCCGGAGTCCTGGTAACAACGTACCCGAGCCGGTTGGATATACGGTGTACGTGCGTGTCAACGCATATCCCAGGCTTCCCGTAGCCGAGGGTGACGACGAGGTTTGCGGTCTTTCTCCCCACGCCCGGGAGCAAGAGAAGGTCCTCGATTGTATCGGGGACCCTTCCGTTTTTCTCCTCTACGAGAATGGCACATATGCGCATGATATTTCTCGCCTTTGTTCTGTAGAAGCCGGCAGGAAAAATAGCCTCTTCTATCCTCTTTGTATCGAGCTTCAGCATATCGCGGGGAGAATCGGCGAGCGTGAACAGCCTTGCCGACGCCCCTCTCGTGGTCTCGTCCTTCGTCCTCAGCGAGATTACTGTGGAGATGAGAACTCTGAAGGGGTCGCGTTTCTTCGCGATTTCTGTGACTATGGGTTCCCTCCAGCGAGGGTATTCATCTCGTAGAATTCTCACGACTTCATGAATCTCCGCATCTTTCATTCCCATACCCCTTAAGATTATTACGATGACAAACACATAAAAAAAGATTACTATTTATGCAAAGAAGACACCCCGGAGTAACAGCATAAAATGGATCAGGCGGAACACAAAGACAACGAAAAAATATTGGGACTCATCGGGAAAAAAAGCTACTTCGAGCTGAAGAGTGCCCTCAGGGATACCCTTCCCTACGATATAATGGAAATAATCCGCCCTCTCGAAACAAGCGAACAGGTGATCCTCTTCAGGCTCCTTGACAAGGACACCGCAGCTGAGGTGTTCAGCCTTCTGGAGCGCGAGGAGCAGGAGAGGCTCCTCCATGACTTCGGAATGGACAAAATAAAGGAGATCATCGAAGAGATGGATCCCGACGACCGGACAGATCTCTTCGATGAGCTCCCTGACGAGATGGTCAAGAGACTCATAAGGCTGCTCTCGCCTCCGGAAAGGGCGGTAGCCAACCGTCTCCTCAACTACCCGGAGGACTCTGCAGGGAGGCTCATGACTCCCGAATTCATAGAGCTCAAGGAAACACTCACGGCAGGGGAGGCGCTGGCAAGGATCCGTAAAATAGGGCTCAACAAGGAGACGATCTACTACTCTTACATCGTGGACGACAGGGGGATCCTGATCGGCATCGTGAGCCTGAAAGACCTGCTCCTCTCCTCTCCGGAAAGGGGTATAGAAGAGTTCATGCAGTCGAGCTTTGTCCACGTTCACACGCTCGACGATCAGGAAGACGTGGCAAAGATACTTTCGCAGTACGATCTTACAGCGCTCCCCGTCACAGACAAGGACAAGAAGCTCGTCGGTATTATCACTGTGGACGATATCGTCGATGTTATTCAGGAGGAGGCGGAGGAGGACTTCCACAAGATGGCCGGAATAGAGGCCCCGGAGAACCCTTACTTCTCCACGAGGTTTTTTGTCCTCGGCCGTAAGCGCGCACTCTGGCTCGTCATTCTGCTCGTCACCTCCTACCTCTCCTCTGTCGTGCTCAAGCGCTACTCTTCAATGCTCCAGATCGTCATCCCCCTGGCGTTCTTCATCCCGATGCTCACCG
This sequence comes from Spirochaetota bacterium, assembly GCA_035527995.1. GTDB lineage: Bacteria > Spirochaetota > B62-G9 > B62-G9 > DRHN01 > JAFGTF01. The sequence continues at coordinate 2,539 of DATKZJ010000108.1, forward strand.
GAACCTGCGGCAATACAGGCATGCAGTCCGCGACGCTCATCATCAGGGGTCTCGCCACAGGCGATATCACCCTTCGAGACTTCCTGCGGGTGTTCTTACGTGAGATCCTCATGGGAGGTTTTTTGGGTATCATCCTCGGGCTCTTCTCCTTTGTGAGGGCTCATTTCATCGATGCGGATCCATTTGTCGGAATCGCCGTTGGGGCCGCGGTGTTTGCAAGCGTTATCGTGGCGAACATAATCGGCTCGATACTTCCCATTCTTCTGAAAAGGCTGAAGATAGACCCTGCGATCTCAGCGGGTCCGTTCATCTCCACGATTATCGATGTTACTTCCCTCATTCTCTACTTCGAGATCGCGCAGATATTATTCGAGGTAAAGGTATAAAATAACGACAGTGCCCAGCGTTGAGAGAGAGATACGGCGAGACGTCATGCTCGCTCCTTATACGACCTTCAGGATCGGAGGACCTGCGCGCTACTTCGCCGAGCCTCAATCTCTCACCCTGTACAAAAGCTGCCTGCAGTGGGCCGTGGACCGGAAAGTTCCTTTCGTCATCATAGGCGCGGGCGCAAACATCCTCGTCTCTGACAGCGGATACAGGGGTCTCGTCGTCCACACGGGACGCCTCGACAGGGCCGATGCAGACGGAGAGATCGTGACCGCCGAGTGCGGTGTCCTGGTGGACAGTCTCGTTGACCTCAGCCTTAACCATTCCATATCTGGTCTGGAGTTCGCAGCAGGGCTTCCCGGAACCGTGGGAGGAGCGCTCTTCATGAATGCACAGGCCTTCAGCGGATCCTTTGCAGGCATTGTCGAAAAAGTCACAGCGCTCGTTCTCGAAGGGGGAAAGCTCGAACAGAAGGTTCTGGCGGGGGAGGATCTCGAGTTCTCCTACAAGCGTTCTATCTTCCAGAAGAGGACCCTTTTCATCGAAACCGCGAGCTTGAAGCTGTTCAAGGGAGACCCGACCGAAATACGATCGAAGATCGAGGAGAACAGGAAAAAGAGGAGAGAGCGGGGACACTACAGCCACCCTAATGCAGGGAGTATCTTCAAAAACGACTACAGTATCGGAAAACCCGCAGGGCAGATCATCGACGAGGCCGGTCTCAAGGGCGAGAGAATTGGTGAGGCGGAGGTTTTTACCGGGCACGCCAACTTCATAATCAACCGCGGCAAAGCTACTGCGGACGATGTATACAGACTGATTCGGTTCGTCCAGGAAGGGGTTCTGAAGCGGACCGGGATCACACTCGAGCGGGAGATAATATTAATTGGAGACTGGAAAGAAACCTCTTAATGTGTTATATTTTTTCGTATGAGAGTAAGTAGGCTCTTACTATTACTTATACTGCCCTTACTGTTTTTCCCCGGCCGGGCTTTTTCACAGACCGAGACGGGCGGGGTCGAGAACATATTCTCCTACGGGGCGGGACTTCGGGCAATCGGCATGGGGGGTGCATTCATCGCAATGCGCGAGGATGCGACCCTCGCATACTGGAACCCTGGCGCAATGGCGTTCAACCAGTACAAGGAGGTCTCGGTCTTCGGAACGAGAACCATTGCCGACAGCTACTACTTCGCCGGGTTCTATACCCATCCAACCATGGACTTCGGCACCCTTTCTATCGGGGGTCTCGGCCTCTATACAGGGGGGATAAGGTCCTACGACGAAGAGGCTTTCCCCGTGACAGGGGTAAGCACCGACTACTTCCACTACCAGATACTGCTCTCATACGGCTACAGCTTCCCGTTCGGCCTCGGCGTGGGGGGAACGGCCAAGCTGGAGCAGATCAGTCTCACTGATTACAAGGGGACAGGCGGGAGCTTCGATCTCGGCGCCTACTACGCTCCCCCAAGCATTCCGTGGCTCGCAGTCGGTGCGGTGGTACAGGATGTGATCGGCACGGGAATAAGGCTGTTGAGCGAGGTCGAGCGAAATACGAGAACATACAAGCTCGGTGTCGCAACACTATTCCCGCTCGATGAGCAGCAGAACACCCGCCTCGCCGTCGCGCTCGATTCACGCTTCTACTGGGACAACTATAATCCGAGCGACTATCAGCTCCTCTACGATTTCAGCCTCGGGGCGGAAGTGACCTTCAACGACTTCATAATGGTGAGGGCCGGATACCGCGGGTTCACCTTTGATAGTATATTCCAGAACCTGCCCGCCGGTCTCTCAGTGGGCTTCGGCATACGGCAGTGGGGGGTCACCCTCGACTATACTGTCTCCTTCGAGGACTCTACATGGCAGGGGGCAGCGGAACTTCTGATGCAGCTCGGGATCAGCTACAGGTTCGGAAAGAGCATCGACGAGCAGAAGCAAATCCAGGCGGAACAGATGAAGCAGCAGATAGACGAAGAAATCAGAAAATCAACCGAACGCTACGAGGAGGAGCTCGCAGATCTCTCCTCTCAGTATGACGCAGAGAAAAGTAAGATCATCGGGGAGATGGACGGGAAGTATGCGGAAAAGGTTGCGGCTCTCGATGAGATAGTCGAGGATCGGCGCCAGGAGATCATCGCCGACCTCACCGCCCAGTTCGCGGCCGAGAGGCAGAAGGCGATCGCAGACCTCTCCTCCGAATTCGACCGCGAGCGGGCCGGACTAGAGGGAAGGCTTATCGAAGACAGGGGTTCGTACGACAAAAGAATCCGGGATATGGAGAGCCAGTTCGAGCAGGAAAAGGTCAAGATCAAGCGGCAGCTCGAGGCGGACGAGGGCTTTAAATCCGAACGGTACTCCAAGGGGTTAGAGCAGTTCGCCAACGGCTCGTACAAGGAGGCTCTGGCAGAGTTCGAGACGGTTGCGAGGTACGATGACGAATATCTCAACGTCCAGTACTACATCCAGCGGTCCAAGGCCGAGATGAAGGATGTGAGCTCCTTCAGTCCGCAGATACTCGAAATCTACTACAGTGGAGTCGACCTCTTCGTGCAGAAGAAGTATGAGCAGGCCATCCTCGAGTGGAAGAAGATCCTCGAGATAGACCCATATAACAAGCTCGCCCTTCGAAACATCAAGGAGGCGGAGGACCGCCTCAGGAAACTGAAGGATCTCGGGGCCGGTCAATAGCTCTGCTTTATCCCCAGCTGGGCGAGCATCCCACATTTCCTGAAACCGACTGTCTCATAGATGCGGCCTGCCGGCCGGTTTTTTATATCAACGAAGAGAACTATCCGACTGTAGAGCCTAAGCAGCCTAGAAACGTGCGACGATACCACCCTGTACCCGTACCCTTTTCTTCTGTAATCGGGGAGAACATACACCGAGCCGATCTGACAGGTTGCACCGTAGCGTGAATTGACTCCCGCAATCGCGACCGGCCTTCCCTCCTCGTAGAGTGCGGTAACATCACCGCGGCCGATCCGCCTTGCAAGGGCGGTTGTCATCTTCTCCGGATCGAGGAGTGAAGCGTCCACTTCCATCTCTTCGATCTCATACTGCCGCTGGAGGGGGAAAAGAAGCGGCACATCCTCTATCGGGGGAACGACTCCTCCGGTCTTCATCGCTTCTTTGAAAGTCTGTTTTTCAAGCTCCATAAACTGGTACTCTCTCAGTGAAAACTTTTCAGCACCCTCTTCTTCGGCGAGCCTCACTATAGAGTCACGATCTCCGAAGATACTCCGGATCATCCCGAACCTTCGCAGCACGGCCCTCAGAACCATGCCCGCCATATCCCCGTGCACCCTCCCTGAGAGGAGAATGTGGGCGGTTTTCCCTGTTTTAGTATGCAGCACTCCGCAGATCACGTTTTTTTCGTAGAAAAGGAGGTTGTGATGACGGGAACTGTTCATTGAAAGGCCCTCATACAGGTAGAGGTTGCATGACCCGCACTCCTTCAGGAACTGTATTGAGCTCGTGGCCTGCTCCTCGCTTTTTACCTGTACGACCTTCATCGGTGCTCGTTTTCCTGTTTGTGATCTAAGCCTGGGGGTATTATGTTTTCCTCATGATATAGTACGGGATAGCAGGATGAAAATAAAGGATAAACGGCCGTTCTATCACGAGGGCCTGCAGTTCGAATGTACGAGGTGCGGAGGGTGCTGCTCGGGATTCCCGGGGTACGTCTGGCTCTCCGAACCCGAGCTGGAAAGGCTTAGAACCCACCTCGGACTCGACAGGGCTTTTTTCATATCACGCTACACAAAGGTGGTGAGAGGGTTCGGTCCTCCGCGTATCTCACTTGTCGAGAAACAAGGGTTCGACTGCATCTTCTTCGATTACGGCTCCGACCTTGTCTGTTCCGACAAGATCTGCTCAGACAAGGCCTGCTCAGACAAGGCCTGCACGGTCTACGACGCGAGACCGTACCAGTGCAGATCCTACCCTTTCTGGAAGAGAAACCTTGTATGCAGGTCTGACTGGGACAGGACAGCCCGTTTCTGTCCCGGACTGAACAGGGGAAGAACCTACTCTCAGGAGGAGATTGAGGAGTTTTTGAGCTCTGTTCCGGAGTACAACATAAGGCGGTTTTCACAGGCCGTCCGCAGGGAGCTCGGATTCTGAGAGAAAAAAATCTGTGAATTGCGATGATTTTTACCGATAGTTGTATTATAATGAAGGGAACCAGTACAAATGTATTCTTATAGGAGCCGGAGGTTTGTATGAAAAGAGTACCGATCCTTATCGCTCTACTCCTCTTCGTCTTCAGCACCGGGGCCCTCATGGCCCAGCAGACGGTGAGGCTCGGCGATCTCCCGAAGAGCGATTATATAATCCAGATATACCAGGTCATCGGCTTCCAGGAGGGGGTTGAAGGCTACCGGATTACATTCATAGATCAGAAGAACGAACCGAACTACATCTACCTTCCCACAGAGCTCCGCAACAGGTACGAGGTCTATCGGCCGCAGCTCAATACATACGCGCAGAACTTTTTCATCCTCTGGCAGAAGGGGGGGAAGATAGAGAGGGTCGAGTGGTATATGCCCCCTGTGATAAACTACAAGCTCCCCTACTTCGCTATCAAGCCGTTCGGGGAGAAGGACAAGGAGATCTTCAAGGCGATCGTCAACAGAGACGAGATCGTGCTTGGCACGGATATCGGGGGGCTTGCTCCGCAGATCCGCGCCCCTGGAGGAGGGGAGTAACAGCCTTTTTGAGTACCATCAACCGAGGGGATACATCCTCTCACGAAGTGCGGTTTTCTAAACAATTGCATAGCCATTGGCAGCTGTAAAAAATAATGTTTACGGTGAACAAAGCGTCAAAAGCCCCATTCTTTCCTATTACGATTGCACATAAGGAATGGGTATTAAATCCCCGTTACCTGCAGTTTGCTGTTGGTCATGAGAAACGGGAATGAGTGCGGTTTTCTCGTAGTTGATTAACGGCTTTGCGGTATTTTAAATAAGTGTATGGAGAGAAAAGCGCCAAAAGCCCCGTTACTTGCAGTTTGCTGTTGGTCATGAGAAACGGGGATTAGGTGGCTATCTTATCTAAAAGATCAAAGAACTCAGGGCAGGAAACCGCAACACAATCAGCACCCCTTACAAGAGACTTTCCTTCTGCGGCGAGAGCGAGTATTGAGGCAGCCATGGCGATTCTGTGATCTCCGCAGCTTCTTACCGCCGTACTTCTTATATCCGAAGGACCCCAAACGGAGAATCCGTCATCGCGCCCCTCTGCTTCTCCGCCGAAAGACCGCACCATATCGACGACGGCTCGTATACGATCACTCTCCTTTACCCTGAGCTCACCCGCATCCCTCACCGTTGTCTCGCCTTCCGCAAAGAGTGCGGCGCAGGCGAGCGCAGGAAGTTCATCTATGAGGAGGGATATCTCTTCTCCCCCTACCGCGACACCACGGAGACTGGAGCTTTCGACAACGATCGTGCCGCAGGGTTCGGGGTCCGTCTCTGTATGCTCTATCTCGATCCGGGCTCCCATACGCTTCAACACTTCGAGTATGTAAGACCGTGTAGGGTTGAGACCGACATCCCTGACGACGAGCCTGGAGCCGGGTGTGACGAGCGCCGATACGATGTAGAATATTGCGGTTGAAATGTCACCCGGGATCTTAAGATCGAGTGGAAAAAGCGGCATTCGGCCGGTAACGGTCATTCTCTTCCCACGCCTGAGGGGGGTCTGGACTAGTGCCGCGTTCATGGATGAGAACATCCTCTCGGTATGGTCCCTCGTGAGAACGGTCTCATCTACCATGGAGGTCCCCTCGACGAAGATCGAAGCGAGGAGGAGAGCCGTCTTCACCTGTGCACTCGGAACAGGGACGATGTATCTGAGATTCCTTAGTCTCCCTCCTAAAAGCAGGATGGGGAGGCGGCCGTCATTATGCTCTATCCGTGCACCGAATCTGGAGAAAGGGTCTATGACCCTCATCATCGGCCGTTTCGAAAGCGAACTGTCTCCGAAGAGCCTCGCCCGAATACGGGCACCGGCCAGAAGCCCTGTCAGGAGGCGGGCCGTTGTACCGGAGTTTCCGCAGTCCACCTCCACTGCCGGATCCTTTCCTTTCAGCTCGAAACCGGAGATTCCCTCACCTCGGACCCTCACCCTGTCACCGTTTCTTTCCATATCGACGCCGATAGATTCGAGCGCTCCGAATGTAGATCCCACGTCTCTCGAAGTTGACAGCCCTCTTAAAACACTCTCTCCGTCGGCAAGGCTCGCCAGCATGAGCGCACGGTGTGAGATAGACTTGTCGCCCGGAACCATTATCTCCCCCCTCAAAGAACGCTTCCCCTCTACTGCTCTGTCCAATCCTCCCCCTCTCTCTGCACGCGGGAGGATTCTTCGATGATCCCGCGGAATACGTTGCGTACAAATCTTCGGGCACACCCGTCATCCACAACCGAATCTATGCGCTCGAGCACTTCGCCTTCCCTCGTTTTGTCTCTAACATCTATTTTATTCTCCCTTTTCACTCGTCCGATAAGAACGGCCTGCCGGAACCGCTTCGCCAGAAGCTTCGCCACTCTCCGGTCCAACCGGTCTATTTTTTTTCTGTGTCTCTCTATTCCGCTGTTCACCTGTACACCCCTTTACAAAATAAGGGCTCTGTACCTTCGGTACAATAAAATTCCATGTTTTATGCATACGCTTCTTATTATATTATGAAGCATTACACATTACAGGAGGAAAGTGCGATGAAATATAGAACACTCGGGAAAACAGGTTTTCGGATTTCCGAGGTTTCACTTGGTACCTGGCAGCTCGGTGCGAGGTGGGGCGATAAGTTCGATCCCAAGGTAGCGGAAGAAACGCTGAACAATGCGATCGACCTCGGCATCAACTTCATCGATACAGCAGATGTATACTCAGACGGTCTGTCTGAACACTACACCGCAAAGGTGGTGAAACAGAGAAAAGAGGATGTGTACATTGCGACAAAATGCGGAAGGAGACTGAAACCTCATACCACCGAGGGGTACAACGATAAGAACATCAGGGGGTTCGTTGAGGACAGCCTGAAGAACATGGGAATCGACTGTATCGATCTCATACAGCTCCACTGCCCTACCACCGAGGTCTACTACAGGCCCGAGGTTTTCGGGACTCTCGACAGGCTCGTGGAAGAAGGAAAGCTCAAGTTTTACGGGGTAAGCGTTGAGCAGGTGGAGCAGGCTATGAAGGCCATCGAGTTCCCGAACGTCTCTACAGTACAGATCATCTTCAATATGTTCCGCCAGCGCCCGAACGACCTCTTCTTCAGGGAGGCGAATCGAAAGAACGTGGGGATCATCGTGAGAGTTCCTCTCGCGAGCGGGCTGCTCAGCGGCAAATTCTCCAAAGACACCGTTTTCGAGCCGACAGACCACAGATTCTTCAACCGCGAGGGTAAGTTCTTCGACAAGGGTGAGACCTTCGCAGGGGTTCCGTACGAGATCGGCCTCGAGGCGGTTGATCGGCTGAAATCGATATTCGGCGAGAAGGAAAACCTCGCCCTCTACGCCCTCCGGTGGGTGCTGATGTTTGATGAAGTAAGCTGCACCATCCCCGGTGCGAGCAGGAAGGAACAGATAGTGAACAACGTGAAAAGCTCGGATCTTCCGGCTATTCCCCGGGATAAAATGGAGGAGGTCCAAAAAGTATACGAGGACTCAATCAAGTCGTACGTTCACCAGCTCTGGTAGCCGTGCAGGACGACACCGTCCGGAAGCATTTTAAACCCGAAGGAGAGCAGTGCTTCGAGATAGGGGCTTTCATGTACCGGTGTGCCGTTTATGAGCTCCATCCTGACACTCCGCATCGAACCGTGATCACGCTCCGTCATCGTCCTGAAGAGCTCGAGATACCGGGCTGTGAGTGAAGAATCCGGGGGGGCGGAGAGTTCGATCCTCTTCCCCCGGCTTCTCGAAACGAGCACGAGATCGGTCCCGTGGAACACGAGGTGGGTGGAGGGGACCCTCGGCGGCAGGCTGAATGGAAGCCCCTCGAGCCCGACCCCGCAGAGAGAGGCCGGATCGCATGCGTTCATCCAGTATACCTCATCTTCCGGCTCCCACTCACTGAAGAAACCGAGAAGGGATTCCGAACAGAACTGGACTCCCCTGATCCCTTCGAAGAAGTAGCCCGACACGACCTCTCCTCCCAGCTCCATTATCCTGAGAGTCCTGAAAAGCTTCGATAACCTCATTTGGGGCAGCTCTCTTTCGAGGATGTCACGGAATAGAACTCCGTAGCGAAGCAGAAGCTGCCGCACCAGGTCCTTGTTGATCTGTTCCTCATCCAATAGATCACGGTCCCTGGAATCGGGTCCTTCGAGAGATCCGGCCTCTGTCAGCCCTTCCACGATATAGAAGCTCTCGCCTGCAGGGTGTATCCTGCCCCACCCTTTCCCCCCTCTTTTACGTGAAGTTTCCCCTCTTCCGAGAGACCCGGAAAACTGGCCCCCTCTCACCGGCCCGTAGGATATCGATGAAATCCGGCCGTCCCATATAAGACTCATAAGCTTCTCGGACAGCTTTCCCGCAGACAGGCCGGAAAGGGAGTAGAGATCTTTGTAGCCGAAGACCCTTCCAGCCTTTGATCTGATCTGGTCTAAAAGCTTGTCATCCTCACCTCTTTCGACATGCCGAACGAAGAGATCGAAATCCGAGGCGAAGCAGAAACTCACGATCCTCCTGCCGCACCCGAACCATGAAAGCTCGCTCTCCTGAAGGAGGCTGTCAAGCCAACAACTCCGGTAGCCCGAAATCCTCGCAGGGAGGACTTCCGTCTCCCACAGCAGAGCGGGAAGAGGGTATCCGAAGAGCTTCTCCATTACGCTTTTCATGCCTTCGAGATTATCCTTCTTGGCCGGTTCCCCTCCTGTTAGCCCCTGGCAGAAGGCGATGAACGGTATGAGATGGCTCGCGGGTCTAGGCTTTAAGGAGGGTTCTCTCTTTTTTTTGCTCATCCGGATGAGGGTCTCAAGGTTTCTTCGGTCGCAGACCTGTGGGAATGCGGCTTTCAGCGTTATACTGTCGATGATCACTTCATCGGATTCCGCGAGGCACATTAGTGTCTCTGTCAGGACTCGTTCATCGATGCCGAACAGCTCAACCACCTCTTTTTTTTCCACCGGACCGTAGTACGCAAGCCACTCACCCAGCAGATCGGAGAATGTCGATCCTGTGTGCTGAAGCCTGGCGAACTCTGCGGGAGGGTTCTCACCGGCGAGGGGGCTCATGTCGAGCATCTCCTGCTCGATACCTAGTGAGTCTAGAAGCCTCGGGACTGTCTCGAGGGCGGTTACGGATCGAACCCCACATCCCGGGGGCCGGACAGTCACGAGCCTGTCGGCAATCGAGCTCACAATCGCTTCGGCAGCCGTATCCCAGTCCCTCTCTATCCCCAGTAGAAGGTTCTCCCATTCCTTTTGAGGAATGAGCACGCGATCCTTCACAAACGAGAGAAGCTCATCCGCTGTTTTCGGGCCGTATCCGGGATATGTCCGCTGCGCCTTCTCTTCTAACTCCCGGACGATCCTGTCTTCTATCCTCGGCCTGAGACTCGAGGAACCGACGACCTCCCTCATGATCTCCTCGCTGAGGGAGGATGTGCGCTTTGCGTCCGGCTCATCACCGGTGTACATATGCTTATCCGTCTGCCGGAAGACGATTCCCCCTGCAAAAGGAGAAGGGCTTAGGGTTTCCACCTCAGAGACACCGATGCGTCCGTCTTCGAGCTCATCGAGGAGGGTCTTCAACGTCTCGAGATCGAATTCGTCCCTGAGACATGAGCGCCATGTCTCCGCAAGTATGGGAAAATCATCGTAGTCCATTACAGCTTCGAGGAGCTTTTTCGCTCTGAGACGGAGAAGCCAGAGCGGCCTCCTTTTCCACGCACTTCTCGGTAAAAGCAGGGAAACTGCTGCGTTCTCCCTGAACCTCGAAGAGAAAAGACCGGTATGTTCCAGTTTTTTTCGGAGGAGCTCCTCGACCCTGTCGCTTTTCACTGAGGTCAGTATTCGTTTGAGGTCGAACCTGTCCTGTGAAAGGATCATCACACACTCGTCATCGGAAAAAACCTCAAGAGGAAGACCGTTTCTCTTTTCCCATGCCGCCTGGAGCAGGATGCTGAACGGCCGATTGACCCGGTTCCCCCAGAGTGTGTGGAGGATCGTCCTCCCCTCGCCGTCCCTGCAGTGCTCTACAAGAAGGTGGTGTTTGTGAGGAAGTACCCTACCAGTACTCATCTTCTGCCGTTCGAGGAAGCCTGTGAGCCTGTGGCAAGCGGTCTCATCGAGGAAGAAGCGGTCTTTCAGCACTCTTTCGAATTCAGGAGAACCCACCTTCGGGCCCCATCTCTCGAGGAATTCGGCTATCTTGGAGGCGAAGAAAAAACCGCGGGATGGTTTCTCGGCTTTCCAGAAGACGAGCGAGTTTATATTTCCCTGCCATGGAACGACCTCCACCTTTTGGCTGTCTATCGAGACGATCCTCCACCGCTGCGCGCCGATGATAAAGCTGTCGTTCGGCCTCCTCTCCCACACGAACTCCTCGTCGAGCTCGCCGATCTTTGCTCCCGACCCCTGTACGCGCAGATCGTAGTACCCCCTGTCCGGAATCGTGCCGCCGGAACTGTACAGGAGCCTTAAGCATCCATCTCTCCCGCGTACAGTATTCGATATTCGATCGATATGCACACGCCCAAAAAGCTCCCGTATCCTGCTCCCCTTGTACCGCCCGGAGAGCATCGCCAGCACGAGATCAAACTGCCCTCTCGTGAGAGAGTGATAAGGGTAGCTCGTCCGCAAGGTAGAAAAGAGCTCGTCGATATCCCATGGCTCGATTCCGGTCATCGAGACTACTATCTGGGAGAGCAGATCCAGCGGACACAAAACAGGCTCGCTCTCCTCCACCTCTCCGTCCATGATAGATCGCGCCATTACCGCTGCATCGAGTATGTCCCTCGGGTGTGTCGGATAAAGCCTTCCTCTCGTGGTACTGTGAACAGAGTGCCCGGCCCTTCCTATGCGCTGGAGCCCAGAGACCACGGAAGAGGGTGTCCCGACCAGCACGACCTCGTCCAGCTCGCCGATGTCTATCCCGAGCTCGAGAGAGCTCGTCGCAACGATCGCCTTGAGCCTGCCCTCCTTCATGCGGGCCTCGACAACAGAGCGCAGCTCCCTCGAAAGAGAGCCGTGATGGGAGTAGGCGATCCCAGGCTGTTTCTCGTTGAGGAGCGAGGCGAGCTTCTCACACTGCCTCCTCGTGTTGGTGAAGATCAGTGTCGAGCGGTTCTTGTCTATTATATCTATAATCTCACCGGTAATCTCCTCCCAAAAGCCGCCCTGCTGTCCCTCGAGCCCATTTACCGAAACCAGTATGTTTTTCGGAGCCTTCTGTTTCACTATGCTCACAGGACGCGGAGTAAAGATCTCTTTCCCGTTTCTTACCTCCCGCCTGTAACCTCCCACGAAACGGGCAACGAGCTCGAGAGGGGCTGCGGTCGCGGAAAGCGCGATCCTCTGGAACTCCGACGCCATTCCCACTATACGTTCTACTGCTGTAATGAGGTGGGTCCCCCGCTTGTTCGAGCACACCGCGTGAACCTCATCGAGGATCGTCACCCTCACGTCTTTCAGCAACAGGCGTGCTCTGGGAGAGCTGAGGATGAGGTTGAGAGACTCCGGTGTGGTGATAAGGATCTGGGGGTGATGCCGTACCATACGCTGCCGCTCTGCCGGGGGTGTGTCCCCACTCCTCACAAGCACGCGTATGTCGGGAAAAAAAAGTTCATCTGCTTTAAAGAGGAGTGCTATCTCCTGCAGGGGCCCTATCAAATTCCTTCTCACATCGTTGTTCAGCGCCTTGAGAGGCGAGATGTAGAGCACACTCGTCCGCTCCGGCGGGAGGCTCCCTGTGATGATCCGGTCGAGCGACAGGAGAAACGCAGCGAGGGTCTTTCCGCTCCCTGTCGGTGCGCTCACGAGTACGTTGCCCCCCTCGACTATCCGGGCCCAGGCTTTTTCCTGTATCCCGAGCGGCCGCTCGAACCGACCCAAAAACCACTTCTTTACGAGGGGATGAAAGTTGTCGAGGATAGTTTTGTGTGTCATCGGTATGTAGAAAATATAACACCCCCTCCTACTGCCGGCACCAATCATTAAAAGTTGATATCATTACCGATCCGTATTATCATTGCAGCATCTTGCCTCTGGAAAAGAGATATGATTGTCGGTCACGGAATCGATATCATGAGTACCGAGAGGATCCGACGCACGGTACAGTCGTTCGGCGGGCAGTTTCTCCGCAGGATATACACACCGCACGAGCGGGGTTTCATCGGGCGCCGTCCCGCGACGTCCTATGAGATGTATACAACCTACTGGGCTGTGAAGGAGGCGGCAATGAAGGCCCTCGGAACCGGAAACCGTATGGGGGTGCGGTTCATGGACATAGAGGTCCGTCACGAGATGTCCGGAAAGCCGTACATCAAACTATACGGCAAGGCCCGTGAGTATCTTGACAAGCTTGGTGCAACCAATATACAGGTGAGCATGTCTCACCTCGAAGACATAGTAGTCGCGTCTGTAATATTTGAATCTACTTAAAACTACCGCTTAAATACGGAGGTCTGGTATGAATCGGGAAGATGCGTTCGGCCTTTTGACTCAGTACACCACGAAGGAAGGCCTCATAAAGCATGCACTTGCGGTCGAAGCATGCATGAGAGAATATGCGAAGCGTTTCGGTGAGGACGAAGAGGAATGGGGTGCGGTCGGCCTCATTCATGACTTCGACTACGAGCGCTACCCTGACCTTTCGGATCATCCTTTCAAGGGCGCCGAGATACTGAGATCGATGAATACAAAAGAACAGTGGGTCAGGGCGATCCTCGGCCACGGCGACCATACGGGCGTCGAGCGGGACACAAAAATGGCACAGACTCTCTACGCGTGCGATGAGCTTACCGGATTCGTGGTCGCAGTTGCACTCGTACGGCCGAGCAGGAAACTCGCCGACCTCATGGTAAAATCGGTGAAAAAGAAACTGAAGGACAAGGCGTTCGCAGCCAAAGTGAGCAGAGAGGATATAGAGAAGGGAGCGGCCGAGCTCGGTATACCGCTCGAAGAGCATATCGAGTTCGTTATCGAGGCGATGAAGAAAGTATCAGACTCTATCGGTCTTTGACCCTTTAAGAATAGACTGATTCCAACACCGTTGTTTTTTCATAGAGAGACCAGAGGTGATAGAAGAGAAAAAAATCTATGAGGACCTGAAGTCCATCTTCCTCGCCGGACTTCAGAAAGTCGATCCATACATTATGGTGAAGGATCACCTCAGGCTGGAGGATGAGACCCTCATCGTCGAGGCCGAGCACGGCAGGCTTGTCTTCGATCTGAGGGAGTATGACAAGGTCTTCGTCATCGGCGCAGGTAAAGCAACCGCAAAAATGGCCGCCGCCCTGGAGGAGGTCCTAAAAGAGAGAATATCAGAGGGGATCATCTCCGTCAAGTACGGCCATACCGAACCGCTCGAGAGAATCAAGATCGTCGAAGCGGGTCACCCCGTACCTGACATGAAGAGCGTAGAGGCGGCCGATCTCGTAGAGAAGCTCGGCCGCAAGGCCGACAGTCACACTATCGTGATCAATCTCATCTCCGGCGGGGGCTCGGCACTGCTCGTCAAGCCTTTGACCTACGAAACGGCCCACGGTCCCGTTTCTCTCACGCTCGAGGAGATCAGGCTGACCACAGAGGCACTGCTCTCCTGCGGTGCGCCGATCGAGGCGATCAACTGCATACGAAAACACCTCTCCGGTATCAAAGGGGGAAGACTCGCGCAGATCATCCACCCTGCTACAGGTATCAACCTCATTCTCTCCGACGTCGTAGGCGACAGGCTCGATACCATCGCGTCGGGTCTCACCACCGGCGACGAGACGACCTACCTCGAAGCGCTCGATATTCTAAAGAGATATGAAATCGCTAAAACCATCCCCGACCTGGTCTTACAGAGCATCACCATGGGGGCGAATGGTGAGCTCCCCGAAACGCCGAAGAAAGGCGATCCGGTTTTCGAGCGGACTCACAATATCCTCATCGGTACCAACTATCTCGCGCTGATGGGCGCTTGTTATCAGGCACAACGGCTCGGGTACACTGTCCTGCTGTTATCGTCCCAGATAACAGGAGAGGCGCGTGAGGCAGCGAAGGTCCTCCTCGGAATCGGAAAGGATATACTCAAGCACGGGATCCCTGTAAAACGACCGGCATGTATCGTTTCCGGAGGGGAGACGACCGTCACACTGAGAGGAAACGGAAAGGGAGGCCGAAACACCGAACTCGCGCTCTCCTTTTTTCAGGGACTCGAGGCGGACCAGGAAGGCACAGAGGGGATCTATCTCCTCTCGGCGGCAACCGACGGAAACGACGGGCCCACCGATGCGGCGGGAGCGTTCGCATCGTCAGGGCTGCTCGAAAAACTGGACGGGCTCCGCGCCGAAAAAAGGAGTCTGAGCATTGACGGGTATTTAAGGAATAACGACTCCTACAGCTTCTTCGATGCCATTGGAGCAATCTTCAAGACAGGGCCTACGAACACGAATGTCTGCGACATTCAAATCCTCATCGTCCCGTAGAGAGGTTCGTAACCGTGTGAAAAGCGGATGTTACGCGAGATCCGGACCATCTTCCTGCTGATTATTAAGAGACCGGCCTTTCCTGCTTCTCAAAATCATCCTCCAACCTTCTTCGAATCACGCGGGTTTTGGCAGAAAGACGTGCTGTTCAATGTAGCGTCAGCGAAATGCTTTTTTATAGTCTTTTATGAGAAATCCAGGTCAGTACTTGAGCGCCCACGCCTTTTACAAGATTATTCGTAATCGAGACAAGTATTCGTTGAAAGAATGAAAGCCAGTGTAATCCTTTGCAGATGGGGAAATACCTCAATTGCACTACGAGGAACAATATAATATGTCCTAATAGTCATATGACAAGGTCCAGCGATTGTTCACATATTCCAAAAGGTTCTTTAATCCTTTTAAAGTATCAACGTTTTGTGGGCCCTATGAGTCATACAATGCATCCACACGCTGTCGTCACGAGCCTCCTCTGATAGGCGAAAACAGCGGTGGAAGACCCTGCTATCTGTATCCACCCCTCTATACTACGACAGCCCGCGGACATAGTTGTAGAAATCGACCTCTGTCGTATCCAGGCCGAACCGATAGACGAAACCGGTGGCGATCTTGGTCGCCACGATTGCGTCGAGGTAGTTAGCAGGCACCCTCTTTAATATGGTGTCGATACCGATGAGGTCGAGAAGCGGTTTCGGGCTGTACTCGGCGACGATCTTTTCCCGTATCTTCTTGTCTCCCGGGAGATCGGAGCCAGAAACCGCATCCGTGATATCGTTTATTTTTAAGGAGACCATATTGGTGAGCAGGGTGAACGGGATCCCGGACGTTTCGTGTTCCTTCCAGAGGAGGCCGAACTCCATGCGAGCGTTCCGTTTTATGGTCTCGATGATGTCCTCGATGTACTTTTTCCTGAAATCCGATACATTTTCTTGTACCCTCATCAGCCCGTCGTACTCATCGTCGCTCAGGGCGAGCGATGCGAACACCTCGAGAGAGGAGGAGGTTACCCCTCCCTTGTTTGTAGACGCATCCTTTATAAGAACAATGCCGTGCTCCTCGAGCCTGAGACGGGCGTCCTCGGTGATAAAGAGGTTTGCCCCTTCCACGATGATACGAAACTTCGGCCTCCCGTTATCATCGAAGAGGCCCTTCCAGTTGTTGATGTTGATAGAGGCAGGTCTCCCTCCGCACGGCACAAAGAGATCCGCCTTCGCAAGGGGGTGGAGACAGAAGGTGTTTCTAAACTCCTCTCCGTTGTGAATCGAGGTCCCGTCAGGGAGGACGAGCTCCTTGTCATCGACCGAAACGTAAAATCCCCTTTTCGAGATAAACTTTGTGTTAAACTCGTCCGTCATGACCCGCTGCTTCACGAGACGGCCAAGCTCCTCCCTGTCGATCCCCTCCGGATCGTAAAGCACACCGCTCCCGTCGACAACGGCAATCGTACGGTCCTTCGAAATCAGGATCTCATTGCTCCCGAGGTCGCCGTCCGGACCTCCTGTCTGGAGCTTCGTGATCTCACCCTCCTTAAGCCCCATCTTCTCCAGTATGGCGAGCACGTACTCATGGACCCCCGCAGTCGTCATTCCGTACGTATCGTGCGGTATTCCGCCGATCGCGGGCGCCTTCCCGGTGGTGAATGCCTTCCAGAACGGATATTTTCGCCTCTTCGCGTAGAGCGCGGCCCAGTTCATCAGTTCCGCTGTCCTCTCGTCAGGTCCGAGAAAGAGTATCTCATCTTTCCCGTGAAGATCGATAACCTCCTCGCCCGGCATTATGAGATCGATGATCCCGTCTATATAGCTCTTGAACGCGATCTCCTCCTCGTCCTGGCTCCCGAAGAACAGAAGTATCGTTCCCTTGGATCCTCCTTCGGGAATATCCTTGTTCTTCTTCTGTTGGGTCGAAGCGAGGCTGTAGTTCTCCAGGAATATGGTATCGAGGTTGTTCTCGTACGCCGTGAGGTTCCTCGACTTTACGATCCGTATACCGCCTCTCGCAATATCTCTGAAGCGTATGTGAAACCCGACAAATGTCCGGCCGACTATAAAGAAGAGCCCGTACGGAGACTCTGGAAAATCCACCCTGTCGAGAAACGAGGGGTCGAGCCGGA
>DATKZJ010000109.1:0-18084 GCA_035527995.1 Spirochaetota bacterium
CGAGCTGGTGTTCCAGTATCGACTTATCGCCCACTGTTAGGAGACATTTGGGGAGGTTTTTTGTATAGGGTAATAGCCGCTTCGATGCGCCTGCTGCTAGTATGACTGCTTTCATGAGCTCAAATTGAACATATTATTTTAGAATATATTGTTATCCGGTAGTTATATATACTAATAAATTAGCCAAAAGTTAAAAATAAAATGACACCTCGTCTACAAGCCCGGCTGATTTCTTCGGATGGATCTCTTTATGAGGATATTGGAGGATCGAGTGGACTGTTGAATGTTCCCGGTTCTTTACTTAAAGCCTTCTCAGACGCAGGCTAATGCCGCATTTGATAAATTCCAGGATAGCCTTGTAGAGTTTCATTCCCGAGAATTCCGATTCCTTCCAGTTCACCGGTATCTCCTTTATCCTGAACCCCTTCTGCTCGGCAACGTATAAAAGCTCGCTCTCGAAAAACCAGTTTCTGTTTCTCACAATCGGCAGGATCTCCTTCACTACCCGCGGGCTCACCGCCTTGAACCCGCACTGGGCGTCGGTGTATGTCCGGGCGCCGAGTATTATCTTCATGAAAATCTTGTGATAGGAGACGGAGACGATCCTCCGCTTCAAAGACCGTTCCACCGTGGAATCAGGATGGTATCTCGAGCCGATGGCGATGTCGTACCCTGCTTTTATCATATCGACGAGGTGAGAAAATCCCCTGATGTCGGTTGAGAGGTCGATGTCCATATAGGAGAGTATGTCGGCAGTGCTCCTGCTCCACGAATGGACTATGCCGCTGCCCTTGCCCGGCCGTTCGGTGTAATCATATGTTATCCTCATATCCTGTCTGCCGAGCTTTTGGGCAAGCGAAATCACATTTTCTGCATTCGGCCCGTTTATGGCAAGGACGATTCTCCAGTCGTACTCTCGAAGCGCCTCCTCATAGTACTCAATCTGTTTTTGGATACTGTTCGGAATTTCAGTTAAGTTTCCGTGATATACGGGAAGCATGATATCAACACGAAGCCTTTTCATTTATAACTCCTGTGCAATCAATCTTTTTAATCCGGTTTCGAGGGGGGTGGCCGTGTATTTGAACAGTTTTACAGTGTCTGTTATATCATACTCCCTGTCTTCTGAAAGATTGTTGAGCTGTGTGGGAGTGAGAGGGGGGGAGGGTAAGAAAATATCAAGGATGTGTGCTATTGGCTTGAGCAGGGATATCGGAATTCGTACTACAGGTTTTGAGATCCTCAATGCCTTTAATACAGTAACCATAAAATCTTCATAGGTTACACTATCGGGTCCGGCAATTACATGGGTTCCGGTGATTTTCCGATGCAGTGAAGCTATGATCACCTGCAGGAGATCATCTATATATAGAAATTGAAACCTGTTCTTTCCATTTCCCAGAATCGGCGCCACCGGCAGTTTCTTTATGAGGGAGATCAGTCTGGACACATATTTTTTATCACCCGGTCCGTAGAGTATTGTAGGACGGAGTATTGTATGATTTTTAAACTTTTTTACCTCTTTCTCTGCCATGGTTTTTGTCACTGTATAGATATCGCTAAGAGCATGCTCCGCATTTTCAGTGCTTATGTAGACAAAATGTTTTATTCTGTGTTTCTCTGCGTGTTGGAGAAGGAGCTTCGTAAAAAGAACGTTTGCTGTATACATGGCTCTTTTCTTTCCATGGAGCATAGCAGCACAGTGTACGACAGCATCAGCTGTTGATACTGCATCCTCTACTGCATTGTCTTCATAGCACTGAAAATACAGAACATTCGCCTTATCATCTGTAAACTCTCTGTCTCTTACCAGACAATTTATTTGATGAGATTTTTTGAGCTCATGCAGTAAGGTTTTTCCTAAAAATCCGTTTGCACCTGTGATGAGTATCCTTTTTAGTTCCATCTTTTCAGTATACATCTTCCAAGATTAGAGAGTCGAAAATATTTTAATTTGAGCTGTTTGAAATGTCAATCTCTTAAAGGGATTGACCAATAAATGACTTCCCCCTAATACGGTTTTATCTCAGCTAAATGATTAACCAGTAGTATATTATATAAGTGTACTGTGAGAAAAGCGCTAAAACGTCCATTTCTTACTATTTACAGAGGTTTGTGAAGAACGATAAGCTGAAGCAGTAAATGTATGGAAGACAAGAATGAGGAACTTTCTTGTACATGTATAAGGAATTAAGTATTGTAAAAGCAGGTCTCATGTTATACGAGGATCGGGCAGCCTGCGTTTTTTGGTCCCTAATCACAGATATCCCAAAGATCTTACTGGAGGATAGGGTAATAAATAGCATACCCGAGTTCAATAAGCAAGAGCAACACTTGGGATAATATATTATCCTAAGTGTTCATGAAAAATACATATTGAAATAATAAATGAAAGCAGGAGTTAAAAGGGTGGGGTTTTTGACTGGGCCAATTTTTCAGCCCCTAATGCCATAACCTCTGCTGTGTTTCCGATATTTTTTAATAAAATTACATCAAAGGGTGTCTATCTCCTCGCCTCCACAGTATGGCTCGGTTGTAAAAACAGCTTCCTCCTTATTGGGGGCGGGATTGTACTCACAGGGGCCAAGGAGTATATCGAGATGGACGAGAAAAAGGAGCAGTACACAAAGATATGCTTTTAGCAAGTACCAGAAAAATTATAACAGAGTTTTCTTATTTCGTCGTATCGACTTTAAGATATTTGAAATTACGTAACGCTTTCTCTCCTCATGGTATAGTTGCAATTTCTTTGATAGATCCATGCTACGAACATTTTTATGAACCTATTGTTAAATCGTTACTTGAGGATAAAAAATATACCGTGATCAGTTTTGGTAACGAGATGATGGGGCTGCCTGCATTTTCGAGATATACGCACTGGGTAATAAAAGAGCCTCTCCTCATTTTGTGTGTTGATGCGGAACTATATAGAAAGAGGAAAAGCCAGAGAAGGGTACAGATGTTTCATGGAATCGCATCATTCGGGCCTGTGTATGGGGATGACCATCTGAGAAATTACGAGACCCTTTTTCTGCAATCCCCGATCATGTTTGACCAATTAAAAGAACAGCCGTATAAGTCGATCGCAGAGGAATATAATGTTGCAATTTATAAGATAGGGGTGCCGAAGGTCGACGACCTTTTAGACGAAGGGCCCGTTGTAAAGAAAAAGGAGAAAACAATTTTTTACGGGCCCACGTATCATGTGAAATATTCTTCGATTTTTAAATGGTATAAAACGGTACTGAGTGTTGCGAAAGACCTGGATCTGAACCTGATCATTAAACTGCACCCCAACCTTTATTTGAAAGATAGTTACAATTGTTCGGGAAAGATCGATTGGGTAGAAGCCTTGCAGGAGGAAGCCGACAGACTCGGGATTAAATTCTCTATGTTTGAGAGATCAATACCAAATGCCCGGTATAAAGAAGCATTTATAGAAGCAGACCTGATGATAACAGACGATTCAGGAATCGGGAGGGAGTATGTTCTTGCAACGGGAAAACCGATCATTTTCCTCGATGATAAGATAAAAATACCTCTTGGTGCAAATAAAGAGGATTATCTGCAGTATGAAGAGTTCAAGATCAGGGGGCGTATCGGGCCCGTGGTTTTGAAAAAGGCCGATCTAAAACAGAATGTGATCGATCTTTTAAACAAGAACAGTTACAAGAAAGAGATCGAACAGTATCGGAAAAGTTTTATCTACCACCTCGGTAATTCATATAAATATATGCAAAAGGCTATTGATACGGAGTTCGCCATAATTAACGGAGAGAGAAAATAGTTAGGATGAGCGTGACTATAACCCACATGCCAAGTCAGTTTATTCCGGATCCAAATAGAAGGTAAATGTACCTATACATTTTTCAATTAATAGTTATTCGTGCCTCAGAAATATCTGCCCTTACCTACATTGGATTATTCATCCGGAACTAATGGAGTCAAGTTGTCATTGTCCATGTTTAGGCGGGCTGTCTATTCTTAGAAATGTGTTGCATTTTAATAGCCTCTACAATACATTAAAGCACTCAAAGAGCATTGATATTGGGCTGTAAATATGGGGGGGGAAAGGAAGCAGTTAAAAAGATGAAGCTCAAGATTCGCGGCAGCCTGCTTATTATTCAGGGATACAAGTTCATCCTTGTAGGCATCCTCAATGCGGTCATAGGGCTCGGAATCATCTACTCTACGTACAACCTCCTCGGATTGAACTACAAACTGGCGAACGTGCTGGGTTATGGGTGCGGGATCGTGAACAGCTTCATCTGGAACAGGAGGTGGACGTTCAGGTCGAAAAAGAACCCTAAACCGCAGATTCTCCTCTTCTTTCTCATGTTCGGAGTATCCTACGGCCTCAACCTGCTCGTTACCATAATCTGTGTCGAGAAACTCGGGCTGATTCCCAATCTTGCGCAGCTTGCGGGGATTTTCTGCTATACTGTATCCAACTTCTTCGGCAACAAGTTCGTCACCTTCAGGTAACGTCGTCACCTTCAGATGACGTACTCACTTTTCGATGATCCGTCCGAGGTTCCATATCTTGCCGTTCATCAATACATCGAACGATTCGAACATGGACAGGATCTTATCGGTGTCCTCCCTGTAGAACATCACGTACGTACCCTCAGCGATACCGCCGGACGCTTTTCTGAACGCGTCGAGAGAGCCGTACTGCGTGCTGTTCATCTTGAGGTACCATATCGTCGCCGTGGTCTTGCTTCCTTCATTGACCCTGTTTGTGCTCACCACTACAAAGGATGAGGGGTCGTCGTATACTATGCTGCCGAACCTCTTGAGGTCAGGGTTGAAGTCGAGAGGGACTGTGATTGCCGTCTCTACGGCGAAAGCAATGAAAAAGACAGTTGCGAGAAAAAACGGTTTTCTCCCCACGGAGTCTTTGCCGAGGTAGAATATTACACTCGTCAGTACCAGCACTGCATATGCGGCGATGAGGCCTATCACTACGTCTCTGTATGTAGGGTATGTGTCTGCGAGAGTGGCGAAAGCGTAGACAAAGACGGCGATGATGACGGTTCCGAACGCAGCTACCATGAGAAAGAAGCTTTTCTTTCTTATCCCGTCGAGAACCCTCCCGAGTATGATACTTACCGCAGGAATCATCGTCATGCTCCAGTGGAGCCAGTGCCCCTCGAGGAGGGAATACCCGAAGAGAATGACGAGAAAGTAGATCGATACGACCCTGGAATGGCCGCCCCACAGGATCTCACCGGCCGAGTGCCCGCTATTTTTACGGCCGAAGAGGAAGAAGAGGCCTGGTGTAAAGGGCATCAGGAAAAGGAAGAGAACGACTGCGTAGTAGGCGATCCCGTACGGCAGACGCAACAGAAGGGAGCCGATGCCGATATTGCCACCGCTGTAGAACCTCTGGATGAGATTGACGCGCAGGAAGGATTCCAGGAACACTTCGGGGATCGTTCTGTACACATAGATGAAATAGGGGGCAGCTATTCCTACACTTATCACGAGCATCAGCACGAGATAGGGGAGGAGTGCCCACCTTCTGTCTGTGAGAATAAAAATGAAAAGTACCGCTGGAATAACCATTCCGAATATAGACTTTGTCAGGAATACGATACCGTTGAGGACCGCAGCCAATAGAAGCCAGGAAGACCGTTCGCTTATTCCCCGTATGAGAAAGAAGAGCGTGATGAGGAGCGAGGCGACGAGGAGCGAGTCGGTCGCCACCTGGTGAGTCGAGGCGTACACCTGGATAGAGCAGAGGTAGATGAACGCGGCGATCACCCCGGCCCCTGTTCTTGAGAACACCTTCCGGGATATGAACAGTATCATAAAGGCTGAGATTATGCTTGCGACGGCTGAGGGCAGTTTTGCCGTAAAATCGGAGACGCCGAAAAGCCTGTAGGATGTTAGGATCCCCCAGAACAGCATAGGAGATTTGTGAAACCACGCTTCCCCGTCCTTGTACTGGATGAGCCAGCTGCCTTTTTCGAACGTCTCTCTTGCGACCCTCGAGTAGAGGACCTCATCGATATTCTGGAGCGAGCCGTTCAGCCCGGTCAAAGCAATGGAGCAGACGAGGATTCCGAAAAGGATCCAGAAAACAGGTTTCCGGTCGGTGATGTAGTGTTTGAAAAAGCTCTCGGTCACGTTACCCTCCTGCAAAGGTCATTGGGCTTATGCGGGGAGCACCTAATCCCCTGGGCCCGTATGTGCCAAAAAACGGGTTTATCCGTATACATACCAGGATAACCGGCCGGCCTCTCCGCCAAACCGATGAGAACTGCTGCCTTTGTTTTCTATACTCAGTATTTGGATCTTCACCACAGTTATCCCTCCACCGAGCATGCCATCGTGGAATGCAGGTAGACTCCGGGGAATGTCCTGAAAAACCTCGTGTCCTGCACCCGCAGTCCTGCCCTGACCGCAAGTTCCTGCTGCTGTCGGACGGTCCTGAAATGCTTCCCCCTGTCGAGCCTGTATAGAATTCCGGAAACGGGGTTTCGTTGAGGGACCGCATCGTGGATGATGACGAGCCTCTCCGCAGATCGTCGCATACTGCTGAGTATCTCTACGACCTCGGGGTCGGAGAAGTGGTGGATCGAGTTGATGATGATTGCGGCGTCGAACCGATCTGTGAGATCGAGGCGCGAGGCATCCATGACCATGAACGTCTTACTTTCGTCCTTGTAGTTCCTATTACAGTACGAGATGAACGACGGATTGTAATCGATGCCAAGGTACTTGCCAGGGGCGATTCTGCTCGCAACGCCGCAGCCGCAGGCGACATCGAGAATACTCGTGACGCCGTACTCTTCGATAAGCCGCTTGAGGTACCTCATCTGACCTCCGTCGAGAATTCCCCGCATAAACAGGAAAATCCTCGGGATGTTCAATATGTCGTGGAAGAGGTCGCTTTTGTCGGCCATACCGCCCCGCATCTGGTGCTTTCGCAGGTAATATAGTACCGGCAAAACGTATTTGAAAGCTTTTTCATCTCACAATTGACATACGCGTGTCTATCCGTTATTCTTAATCGAGAGCACTTCTGTAAGGAGCAGTCGATATGTCCATCCTGTTTATCATTTTCGCTGCAGTCTGCTGTATAGCTGTCCTGATATCGGCTGTTGCTCTCTTCCGGCTCGGCAGAAAGAGAAAGGTCCAGAAACGGTACGGCGCGGCTTCGAGGCTTTCCGGCGGGGTACAGGATGTTCGGCATGAGATACCGGGGTTGTTGCACAGGATATGGATCGGGCCGAGGGTGTTTCCTCCTTTCAAGGACCTGGACTGGATCGAGTCTTTTGACGAAGAGAACAGCGATTTCACACCGCTCGTATGGAGGGACGCGGATGTAAGGAGGCTCATAGAGGAGAAGTATCCGGAGTATGAGGCACAATACTCCGGATACAGGCTCAACATCCAGAGAGCCGATCTCGCACGCTACCTCGTGCTCTACGAGTACGGCGGAATGTACGCCGATCTCGACATGTCTGCGGTACGGCCGGTCCGCGAGCTGCTTGAGAATTTTCCAAAAAAAGGTTTTTTCTCGTTTGTGGAGATCGTCCTTTCGGAAACGAGGGCACGCGAGATAGGGGAGGGGGAGCCTATCAGGAAAGAAGGGCACCGCAGGGGATGGAACGAGATACCAGAGGACCAGGAGAGAATAGCGAGCTATTCCTTTCTCTGCGCCCCAGGGCATCCGGTAATGCTTGAGATACTGAAAGAGGCGGGGAGACGGGCCGGGTTGACGGTTAAGAGGCAGTATGACGTATATTACACCACAGGCCCCGATCTGTTCACGACGGTTGTCCACAGATGTATGCACGACGGTTTCGATGTTACGGTGATAGACAAGACTATGGCGGACGAGTTTATGCTTCACCACGGGAGCGCGACCTGGAAGACTTTCATTAATTTCGGGTTTCATTAACAGTACTTTAAACAACGGCAAACAATGCGAATAATAGTATCGTTAACCACTATCCCGGACAGGATCGGGAACATAGAACGAACCCTGAATTCCATTTTGAACCAGAGTGTCAGGCCGGACATCATATCTCTCAATATCCCCGAGGTCTGCAGGCGCAGTCCCAAGAAGGGGTATGAGATACCGGAGAATGTTCAAAAGATACCCTCTGTCCGGATAGTAAGGACACCCTACGATCACGGTTCCTCCATGAAGCTGCTTCCAGTGCTCGATTATGAAAAGGGCCCTGAAAGCATTATAATAACGATCGACGACGACCACGAGTACGAGGGCCGGTTCATAGAGACCCTCCTGGGATATGAACAGCGCTATCCCGACTGCGCCCTCGGGTTCAACGGGTGGCTGGTGCGGCCGCTCATCGAGGAAAACAGATACGAGTTCATAGAAGAGTATCTCGAAAAACCCGTACAGGCCGATGTACTCGAGGGGTACAGGGGAGTGCTCTATAAGAAGAGGTTCTTCGATCGCTCGATATTTGATTATCGCGGTTTCCCGGAGGTTTCACACAAGGTGGATGATGTCTGGATATCGGCGCATCTCGCGAAAAGAGGGGTCGGCAGGCTCGTTCTGCCCGGCGTTTACTCCAGGGAGTTCGAGCTTCCCCGGGGGCTTCACAAATCCCTGAGTTTTAAACGCTACAACCGGATAATGGCAAAGGAGTTCGATAAAAGGGGTTTTTGGAAAAAGCGGTCGTGATCGTTACCCGTGTCTTCGGAAAGAATGCATCAGTATGCCGATGCATGGGGGGCGGGCAGTCAGCCGTCTCTGAATTTCAGAAGTGTTTTCAAATAGCTCTCCGGCATACCGGTATCAAATCTGTCCCCCTTGATCACATATCCGGTCAGTCCCTCCTCCTGTCGCAACCTGTCGAGACATGAAGTGAGCTGAAACTCTCCCTTCTCCCGAAAGTTGTGCCTGATGTTTTCTTCGATGTATTCGAAAATCTTGGGGGTCAGTACATACTGGCCGAAGAGGGTGAGATAGAGGTCCTCATCCATCCCGTTGACGTGAAGATGTTCTTTCGCATACTCGAGCTCCGGTTTTTCATGCACCTCTGTTGCAGTAAGTATCGAACCCTCCTCTTCCCAAACTCCGGTCACGCATCCGAAGTGACCTATCTCTTTCTCATTTGTAACCTTCAATCCAACTACGCTTTGTCCCACTCTTTCATATATCTCCAAAAGCTGCGCCGCGCACCGGATGTCATTTTCAGATAAAAAGAGATGGTCACCCAGCATCAGTATAAAAGGTTCATCTCCCACCCATTCCCGTGCGCAGTACACCGCATGACCGAATCCCTCCTGCACCTGCTGTGTTACGAACGATACACGGGTACCGAGATCGAGTATGTAGTCGCTGTATCGCTGATTCTGTTTTGTCAGCTTCTTGAAGTTCTCCGAACGCGGGGGAACGCAGAAAAACTCCTCGAATATGGAAAGGTCTTCCTTCTGAACGATGATGCCGATCCTCTCAATGCCCGACAGCACTGCTTCCTCCACCACGGACATAATAACGGGTTTCGCCCGTCCGTCATAATCGATGATGGGAAAAAGCTCCTTCTTCACAACCTTCGATGCCGGAAAAAGCCTTGTGCCGAAACCTGCCGCCGGGATCACCGCCTTACGAACCTTCTGCTGGGAGCTTATTACGAGAGGCAGGCAGGCCATTCCGAGATCCCGCTCTATTATTTCCATAGCTTTTTCCTGGCTGTCCATGTCCTTTGCAATGAGCTGCGCCGATCCGTCTCCCTGTGACCCGACTCCTTTTCCGCCCCATATGTACGGCTTTATCTTTTCATGGCTCAGTAGTTTGTGAAGGACCGGCGCCGCCAGCTCCTCGGGATATATCGGCCCAACACACCTGTCAAATTCGGCCTGGGCCCTGTTCATCAATTCACCGACCCTACGGGCATCACCTCTCTCCAGCAGATCTTTTGCGGCATGCACGATCTCACGGTTTATGGGTCCGAGGTACTCCTGCGTCTTCTTATGCATCTCGTTATCTGCAAAGGGAAACGCCCTGTTGACCATGGCCATCTGCTTCTTCGTGTCCTTCCCTGCCCGGAGGTCTACGATGATGAGGTATAGGTCCTCGGCCACTCTCAATTCATCTGTATCTATGCGATCGCCGTCGAATGTCATCATGATCGGACGGTTGCCGTATGCGCATCCCTGATCCATTCTGCCGCATCGCGACGGTGTGGTGATCTCTCCGAGATAGGCATACTCCATCTCTCCGCGGATCGTCAGCTTCAGGTCATACAGCCGGTTAAAGGCACGTGCAACGAGGACGCATATTGCGGCGCTGGAGGAAAGCCCCTTCTTTATGGGGAGGTCCGTAAGATCATTGTCTATTTCCAACCCCCTGACCCGGTAGTGGCTCACTATCTGGTATGCAACTCCCGCTGCATAGCTAAAGAATCCTCCTTTCTGCGCTTCCGCGAGGAGGAGCTCTGGCTTCATCGGTATCTCGAAAGAGCTCCGCCGACCGCCGCCCAGTGAAGAGTGTAGGATCAGCATTGAGGGATGCGGCTTCACCTCTGCATGTATTCCCTGATTTGTTCCTGTTATCAGGGTGTATCCCATCTCTATATCCGCGTTGATTCGTCGGTATCCGCCTGCCAGGTCACTGTACTCACCGAACAGGCATATGCGTCCCGGTACGAATAGTCTCATGTCCTCTCCGCTCGCCGGTTGTATTTTTTGAAGCTTCGTTTCTGTTTTTTTTAATATAACAAGCAGTTAACGCTTTTTAAAAATGATTTCTGTTTACACCGGTTTTAAAAAGGTGCAAAAACGTCAAGGCCTCCTCAAAGTCCTTGTGATGAAGGCCCGTTGGGTAATAACGGCTGCTTCATGCTTCTTGTCATCAGGTGCTTAGAATTCTACCGTAAGGGGCCCGATAAGTCAACGCTAATGGGCCTGCCGACCATAGGTCTGTTCGGTCGTGTATACGGCAGAACCCGGGGCGCCTATTTTTCTTGATATGGGCTCATTTTCTCATTATTGTTCAGCAAGCCATAAAATTAGACGATACTGGACTTTCACTGCCCCGGTATGGGGGCTCTGGGAGTGTCTGGGGGTGTCGGATCACCGAAGTTCAGATCGATCGTTGCGGCGGAGGGTTTTTATGCCTGAACTATATGTCTATTACAGGATCAGTGATACTCCGGCTTACAACGTGAAAAGCAAGGCCCCCTATGTGAGCAACGAGAACTGCCTCGTCAACTTTTTTAACAATTTCCGTCCGGACAACCTGCACATAATAGCAGACTCCGTGAACGACCGGACGGCTTCGTTCTTGAAGAGTATAGGGGAAACCCATAGGTTTTCTTTGGATCATGTGCATAACAGAAGCGGCTCTATGACGTTCTCCTATACGTTTCAGCTTGCTCTGCGGCACAAGGACGAGGATATAGTATATTTTGTTGAAGATGATTTTCTGCACCTCCCTGGGTCTAAAGAGATTCTGCTGGAGGCTTTTCGTGAAACGAAAACCGATTATGTCACGCTTTACGATCATCCAGACAAGTATATCGACAGGAAGGCAGGCGGCCCCAATCCGTTCGTGAAGCAGGGCGGTGAACCGACGCGGGTTATTACGACGACCTCGACTCACTGGAAGACTACGAACTCTACGGTTCTGACGTTTGCCTCGAGGGTAAAGACCCTGAAGGCCGATGAAAGGGAGTGGAAGAGGTGCGTTTCGACGAAGGTGCCCAATGATTTTCTGGTCTTTACAAGATTGAACAAATCGCGCTTCTTCTATAGAGTTTTCAAAAAAAGAAGGACGCTCATCCATCCTGTTCCGGGACGTGCAACACACGGGGAAGTCGCTTTTTTAACGCCGTTCGTGGACTGGGAGTCGGTAGCCGCCGGGGGCGAGAATCGGATTCGATGAAGACTGGCATCGCAGCATGGGTATAACCTGATTTCGTTATATTGAGTTACTTAAGGCGAAATTCTTAGGCTGCCGTATTAGCTGTAGCGGATGCTGAAGGGTTCGGATTTTTTTTGAAAGAGGTTACCGTCGTGACCTAAACCTTCTTGTCGACAGACCCCGCACACATGTTTTTCTTACGGCCGTCTACAGGATCGACATTCCCTAAGGGTTGCGGCTGGAAAATAATAAAATCGTGAGGTCGAACCTCAAATGGAGGGCTGATGCCCGGGCGAAACGCGCCTTATCTCGTAAGAAAAGGCTTGGTAAAGAAAAAGGGTATAGCCAGGATCCTCGGCAGCTCCTTCATCCTGCCGACCAACAGGGAGAAGAAGTGGGAGGCCTTTGTACAGCTTACAGACCGTCTGCTGCCGCAGCCGAGCCGAAAGATACGATATCCATCCGATAGATGCGCGGTGATTGTTGAGCTCAGGAGGCATCCCCACCTCTCCTATATTCTCAGAAACATAGTATACTTCCTTGATGAATCCTGGGGGCTCCATATATTCCACGGTTCGGACAATGAGGGGTTTGTGAAGGAGATCGTGCGCGGCTGGGGGGATGTGCGTCTCACCAATCTTCAGAGGAAGAACTTCACGAAAGAGGATTACAGCCTCCTTCTGACCTCGGCCGAGTTCTGGCTCGGGATCGAGTCGGAGCATGTTCTGCTGTTTCAGACAGACTCCATCCTGCGGAGAAGGGGAATAGAACGGTTTTTCGGCTACGACTACGTCGGGGCCCCATGGAAGTCCGAGGATTCCCCTCCTGTCGGAGGAAACGGAGGTTTCTCCCTCAGGAGACGCAGCGCCATGCTCAAGATCCTGCAGCATGATCGCGGCGACATCCCCAGGGTGCCCGAGGACATCTATTTCTGTACTAAACTCGCAGAGGGCGGTTTCAATGTTGCGCCGAAAGATGTGGCCCTGGAGTTCAGCGTCGAAGAGCTTTTTCACCCGGACCCTCTCGGCACCCACATACCGCGGCAGTTGTGCAACTCGAAACAGATAAACAGGATCCTTCTCGGTGTCCGATACGGACCTGAGGGGTGACCCCACGCGTGCTGCACTCTCAGGAAGATGTTTTAAGTTGAATTCCCCGCGATTAATTTATATCTTAACAATGTACAGAAGACAGATTACGGCATGGAAAAGAAACTAGACAAACCGGAGATCACTCACAGGCTCATCGAGCTGCTCGGTGATAATTTCAGTTATGAGGAAATCATTATTATTGGGAGGCGGTTCCACCCGGATTTCGAAATAAAGACGGCTGAGAACCAATACGGGAGACTCCGGCTTCCTCCGCATGCCGCATCGGAGCACCTTGTCAATTCCCTCAGAAATTCAGGCGAAATCTCCGAACTACTTCGTTTTCTCATAGACCTGGACTGCCACTCTCTCAACGGGAGGGAGATACGGTTCTGCGGTCTCGAGGACCTTCTCGTTGTAATGAGGCAGTTCGGTATCGGATACGATCTTAAAAAACGGGAGTTTTTTCTCGTTTCCGAGCGCGAGTGCGCCCCGAAATGGGAGGAATGCCTGCAGGAGAACAAGGAGTATGACTTCGCATACGTGAGCGTCGATATAGTAAAGAGCAGCGAAATGGCCCTCCATGAAGACATAAAGCTCGTGGAACGCACTGTCAACGCTCTTTTCGATATGATCAGGATATCTGCGATCCAGTACGGCGGATCGATATGGTCATGGCAGGGTGACGGGGGCATAATCGCATTCTGGGGACCTCAATTCGCAACCTTTAGTGTCTATTTCAGTATGGAGGCCCTGGGTCTTCTCCCGCTCTTCAACCTCAAGGAGAACGCTTTTAAAAATGACGTGACCCTGCGGTTCGGCGTGGACAGCGGGAAAACGCTCTATAGAAATGACAAGGGCAATATCATATCCCCGAACATCAACTTTGCGGCCCATCTCGAGAAGAAGTGCACTGAAATCAATTCGATAACAATCTCGGACCGGGTGTACGACGAGCTCAACGAGAAGCAGCGGACCTACTTCCGCGAGAGCGGCGAGCTCGAAAACAGGAACTATTTCTCCTTTTCGCCGACCAACTTCTACTCCTCCTCCGCGAAAGCAGACGAGATAGGCAAGCATCATGACAGGTCCGCTGTTCCAAAAGACGCAGGAGATGACAACGAAAGGCCGAAGAGAAAGCGGTTTTTTTAAACCGTGTCTAATGCGGTTTTCTCATAGATTGCTGATGCAATCAGATTGCATAACAAGGGGTTTAAATGATGACTTGCCAGAATTTTATAATCTTATGAAAAAATAAAGTTTACGGTGAAAAAAGCGCTAATAATCCTCGATGATGTGGTGGGTGTCCTCGAGAAGGCCTGGGAAGCTGTCGTCTATGAAGTTGACGATCTTACTGTTGATGCTTTCCAGGAGTGTCTTGTCGTTTGAGACATAACAGATGCCGAGCACTGCGGTCTGCAGCGAATTCTGGGCGTCCACCTCCGCGATCGATGCCCTGAACTTTCTCCATACTCGATCCTTGATCGCCTTTACCACACTCCGTTTTTCTTTCAAAGACCTCGAGTATGGTACGCTGACAACTACCCTCATTACGAGTATTTTCATGACTGTAATTCCGCTTTTTGTACGTCTTTAGAAAAGTCCTGCGGGTCGGGCTTTTAAGCAAACGGTTTTTTGTTAAAGACCCGTCACGGCCTTGATTTCGTCGAAGATTTTCGGATCGGCTGCGATGATATCGACCTTTCCGGCCTTTTTCCTTATCTCAATCCTCGCTCCAGCGAGAGAAGCGATGAGAGAGGCCGCAGCTATGTCCCACTCGTTCGTGGAGAAGTTCATATAGCCGTTTATGCGGTCGGCGGCGAGGTAGCAGAGATCGATAGCCGCCGCTCCGAAGAACCTCAGCTTTTTCACCCTCGGTACGAGGCGTGAAAATATCTCGATACCTTTTTCGATCGCCCCCTCGTGAAAGAAGCCACCCCCGACGATTGCCTGTCCAAGCGTGTCGATACCCCGCTTCTTTATCGGGTTCCCGTTTAGGAAGGAGCCTGCGCCCGTCATCGCGGAGAAGGTCTCATCCCTCACAGGGTCGCGAACTACGCCGAGAAGGTACTCGCCGCCCCTTTTCAGGGCGATAGAGGTACAGAAGTGCGGGATCCCACGGGAGAAGTTGACGGTTCCGTCAAGGGGATCGACGACCCAGGTGTACTCGGAATCGGGGTTCTCCCTCCCGCTCTCTTCGCACATGAAGCCATGACTGCTGAACGCCGCCCTGATCGTGCGTTTAATGAGCTCTTCCGTCTCGACGTCGACTTCGAGCTTACGTCGTGCCCGTAATCCTTGGAGAGCTTGCGGCTGCCTTCAGAAAACCGGGTCATAATATGTTCAGAAGCGTTCTGTGCAGCTCTAAGGGCGACCTCGTATGCATTCTTCAAATAGGTTTCCATTTCTGTTTCAATATACAAAAAAACGGACGGTTTACAAAACGAAGTTTTACATATGCCACAGTGTGTATAAGTTGATCGGGACATAATATTTTTATATATTGTTCGAGTAATTCTTAAGCCCAACCTCCGCAATAAGGTCTGCTGATGGCGTTTGATCTATATATATTTGATCTCGACGGGACGCTCATCGATACACGGCGTGATCTGACTACAGCGGTAAACGAAATGCTCGCTCTGTACGGTATCGGTCCCAAGAGCGTTGCAGAGGTTACGGGCTGCGTGGGTGACGGGATAAAAAAGCTCGTGGAGCGAAGCTTCGGTGACACGAGCTTCGATGTCGAAGAAGCGCTGCCCGTCTTCAAGAAATGTTACTGGAACCACATGCTCGATACAACAGCACCCTATCCCGGGATTATGAACCTCCTCTCCCGCCTCAAAGGCAGTTATAAGGCGATCCTCACGAATAAGGCGTACAGGTTCACCAGGGCCATCACCGACGGCCTCTGTCTGACTCCCTATTTCCCTATCATCGTCGGGGGAGACTCTGTCGAGAGAAAGAAGCCCTCAACCGACGGGGTTGAATATATACTGGAGCGCGCCGGTCTTCCAAAGGCCCGGGCCGTCATGATAGGAGATGGAAAAAACGACATCGTCGTAGCCAAAAAGGCGGGCCTCACGGTGGTATGGGTGACCTATGGTTTCTCGGACCGGTCACGTCTTTTGGGAGAGATTCCTGACTATACCATCGATACACCGGAACAATTGCTCGATATAGGATGAAGAATCGAGAGAAACAGTTGATATATTCGGTTTTTTATAGCTATAATTACGTATAAAAAATATTGGAGATCACCATGGCAGGCGAGGTTCTTCGCTCCATAAAAAAAACTGAAAAAAAGGCACAGCAGATAAGTGCTGATGCAAGGTCGGAGACGAAACGGATCGCGGAAGATTCGGATGACAAAAGAAAGCAGTATATAGAGGAAAAAGACAGGCTGCTGAAGAAGCAGGAGGAAGAAATAAAGAAACGATACGCGGATGAGACAAAAAAGGAGATCGAAGCGCTCGAGGCTGAGGAGGAGCGTCATATCGAGAATGTCGATGAACGCTGTAAAAAAACCTTGAAGAAGGTCGTATCGTACATATCCGAAGAGATAATAAAGGAATGAGGGATGGCTCTTGACGAGGTTATCAAGGTCGAAGTGACCGCCCACAACTCGGTAATGGACGCGGTACTCGAGGACCTGCAGGGACTCGGTATTATTCAGATCGATAAAAACCGCATCAGAGAGTGGGAGAGCGAAAAGCGGATAGTGGAGGACGCATCTCAGTATATCTCGGATCTGAAAAAAGAACTCCTCGATGTGGGAAAAGCGCTCGGGTTTCTACAGCAGTACGCGCCGAAGATACCGCTTTTACAAAAATTGCGGCAGCAGCCGGATGAGGTCTCCAGGCAGGAGCTTGGCGAGGTCTGTAAGAAGGCGGGGACGAAAAGCGCAAAAGAGGACGCCCTCGAGATAGAAAAAAAGATCTCTGAAATTGATACCTCCATGCGGGAGCTTTTACTGAAGAGAGACGGGCTCGTCCCTTTTGTCGAGCTCAATCTTCCCCTGAATCTGCTTCGCGGCGAGCACACCGGATGTATAGTCTCTAGGCTGGACAGGGAGGAGTACGATCAAATGACAGAGGCGGCGGGTCACGACCTGCTGCAGGTAGAGAGGATAAGCGGTGACCAGACCGTCTTTTTTTATATCACATACCACAGGGGGGCCATTGAGGAGGCCGCCAGGCTCGAGAAGGAGTTTCATTTCGAACCCATGTCTCTTCCGGATGTGCCGAAGAGTCCGAAAGAGCTTATAGAGGACTGCACGAAGAAGATAGAAAACCTGGAAAAACAGAAGGGTGAGCTTCAAAAAAAGGCTTCCAGACTCGCTTCTGAAACCAAGCCCCTGAAATACTACTACGACTACCTCCAGACGGAGATCGAAAAAAACACGGCGAAGGAGAAGCTTTTTTTTACGGAACGCACATTCGTGATTCAGGGATGGATGAAGAAAAGAGACTACCCGGCCCTGGAAGACAGGATAAAAGGATATGAGGAGGTGCTCCTCCAGACAATCGAGAAGGAGGAGGACGAGATCTCGCCTGTAGCGTACAGGAACAATCCGGTGGTATCGCCGTACGAGATCATCGTAAACCTCTACTCCCCACCGAATCCGAAGGAGATCGATCCGACGCCGATCCTCATGCCGTTTTACTCCCTGTTCTTCGGTATTTGTCTCACCGAGGCAGGGTACGGGCTGGTGATAATGCTACTCACCGCCCTCGGGCTTCTGATTCTGAAGCCCCGGGGCGGGATGAAAAAGTTTTTAAAGCTCTTTATGATTCTCGGGGCCTCCACGTTCGTGATAGGGGCCCTCATAGGAACCGTGTTCGGAATCAACTTCGACATGCTTCCAGAGAATCTCGCCTGGCTTCGGGAGGCCCGGTACAGGATCATGATATTCGACTCGAGCAAGGACGTCCTGACCTTCTTCGTCATGTGTCTCGCTTTCGGGGTCGTACATCTCATTGCAGGATACCTCATAAAGATATACATGCTGATACGGGACGGAGAGTGGGTGGAGGCGGTCTGTGACCACCTGCCGTGGGTTTTCCTTCTTCTTGCACCTCTGCCCAAGGTCCTGGTGAGGTTCATGCCGGATAAAGAGCCGCTTCTGAACATCTTCTTCTTCGGGCTGCT
>DATKZJ010000110.1:0-28858 GCA_035527995.1 Spirochaetota bacterium
GCCACTCCTTGTAAATGACTGTAAAAAGAGTGACCATAGTATAAGATTGATTTCAAGTCGATAACAGTCATTTTTCTTTCTAATATATTGATATTAAAGTAGTTATACGATTATTAAAATCAATTAACCGGACAGCAGTGACATAAAATATTTCTTGACTGTTCTTGAAAAATGAAATTAAATGGTATGAGGACATACGACATATATACCACATTTAATATGGTCTGGATGCGGATATGCAAAAAAAAACCTATATATCGTTTTACGGAATCACCAAGACCTTTCCCGGGGTAAAGGCGCTCGATGATATCAGTTTCAGTATATCGGCCGGGGAGGTCCATGCAATCGTGGGCGAGAACGGCGCGGGGAAGAGCACGCTTATCAACGTTGTTGCCGGAAACTATCATCCAGACAGCGGTCAGCTCGAAATAAAAGGAGACCGCGTTAGAATACGTAACTATGCCGAAGCGCTCGATATGGGGATCAGCGTCGTGTACCAGGAACGAAGCCTCGTGCCCAACCTGAGTGTTGCGGAAAATATCTTCGTTGACAGGCAGCCGCGGGCGTACCTCGGCTTCATCAACAAGAAGAAGATGTACGAGGAAGCGGAAAAGATATGTAAATCCATAAAGCTCGAAGTCCGGCCGAATACGCTCGTGGGAAACTTGATACCCGCGAAGCAGCAGATGGTCGAGATAGCAAAGGCGCTTTCGAATGAGAGCGAGCTACTGATTCTCGATGAACCGACCGCCACCATTACGGAAAACGAGACGGCGATACTCTTTCAGGTCATAAAGGAGCTGAAGAAAAAGGGGATAAGCATCATATACATCTCCCACCGCCTGCAGGAGATATTCAATATTGCCGACAGGGTCACTGTGCTCAAAGACGGGAAGTATGTCGGTACACGAACCATCTCGGAGGTAAATGTCGGGGATGTGATCAAGATGATGGTCGGGCGGGACCTTTACACCGAAAAGTATAGGTCCTCTTCAAAAGAGGAGACGGTCCTGGAGGTACGGAATTTCAAGTCCAGGAAGTTCCACGACGTGAGCTTCGAACTCAAGCGTGGCGAGGTGCTCTGCTTTGCAGGCCTGGCGGGTGCAGGGAGAACGGAGGTCGCCCGTGCGGTCATCGGCGCGGATCCGCTCGAGAGCGGAGAGCTTTATGTCTACGGAACGAAAAAGAGGATAGCCAATCCCGAGCAGGCGATAGAGAACGGGATAGGGTATCTTCCGGAAGACCGTAAGGAGCAGGGGCTCTTTCTCGATATGGCGATTTCGAAGAATATCGTTTCCGGCAACCTCGGTTTAGTGTCAAAATACCAGATAATCAACGAGAAGTCGGTCTTACGGGTATCCGAGGAGTACAAAGAAAAGTTGCGTATCGTGTGCCCGTCCGTACTCACGAAGACAAAACAGATCAGCGGGGGAAATCAGCAGAAGATCGTGTTCGCGAGATGGCTGCTCGCAAATCCGAAAATCCTTATCATCGATGAGCCGACGAGAGGTATCGATGTCGGGGCAAAAGCCGAGATCTACAGGATCATCCGGGAACTCGCGTCACAGGGAGCGAGCATTATCGTCATCTCGTCGGACCTTCGGGAGGTCCTTACCCTGAGCGACAGGATATTAGTGATGTATAACGGTACCATTACCGGTGAACTGACGAGGCACGAGGCTACAGAGGAGAATATCATGCATCTGGCCTCAGGATTCGAGCGGAAAGAGGAGATGATGGTGTGACGACACTCGAGAGTAGTATTGAACGGAGATTTACGGTCGGTGCGGTGCTCAGGAGTATTATCCAGAACAGGGTGCTTTTTTTGATCCTCCTTATAGTACTACTTTCCTTATTTGCGAGCATCAGCTACGATACATTTTTAACTCAGGATAACCTGAAGGCTGTTATTCTGAACATAGCCATCGATTCCATCGTTTCTGTCGGTATGATGATTCTACTTGTTTCAGGCATGTTCGATCTTACGGTCGGATCGGTGCTGGGTTTTACCGGAGCCATAGCGGCCCTGTGCCTCGACAAGTTGGGGTTGCATCCGGCCCTTGCCGTGCTAGTCGCCGTCGCAAGCGGCGTATGTATCGGTGCCTTTAACGGAATAATCGTGGCAAAGGTCGGCGTAAACCACCTTATCATGGGACTGGCCATGCTCGGCGTGGTTCGAGGAATCGTACTTCTTATCATCGGTTCGGGAATACACCGTCTTCCTGAAGCGTTCCTGAGCATATCCGATGCATCGTTTCTCGGGTTTCGACTGCCTATCTGGTATATGGTGGTAATAGCCCTATTTTTCGCACTGCTTCTGAGAAAGAATACCTTCTTTCGCAGATACTACTACATCGGGGGGAATGAGAAGGCGGCGTCGTTTTCCGGTATCAACGTGCCGAGGATGCGTATCGTTTCATTCATGCTCTCAGGGGGGCTCTCCGGTGTAGCAGGCGTCATTCTTACCGCGAAGCTCGCCGCGTCGATCCCGACGCTCGGAATAGGATTGGAGCTGCGTTCCATTACCGCTTGTATACTCGGGGGTGCGAGCCTGGCAGGCGGGTACGGGACGATTCTCGGCTCATTTTTAGGGGTTCTGTTCATGGGCCTCATCAACAATCTCATGATCGTCTCGAGGGTCGCAATTTCGTGGCAGAGTATAGTGGTAAGCGGAATACTCCTCATTGCGGTGACCGTCGATGCGCTGTTGAAAAAGTCGGAATAAAAGATGTTTACATACTTGCATGAACAGGAAAGAGTATAAATGGATACACTAGAAAAGAAGTTCAGCCTTTCACGTCTTCTCGAAAACAGGGCGGCGTTCCTCGGTATTCTGATAGTTCTCATAGGTCTGGCATCGTCCATTATATTCAAAACGTTCTTCACACCGATCAACATGAAATCACTTATCCTGAATCTGTCGACTGAGGCCATCGTCGCCATCGGCATGATGTTACTGCTTATATCGGGCTGTTTCGACCTTTCCGCTGGCTCGGTGTTCGGTCTGTCCGGTGCAATAGCGGCCCGGATGATGTATTTCTACCATTATCCTGTCTGGATCTCGGTGCTCACGGGCCTTCTCGTATGTATCGCAATAGGTGCGTTTAACGGATTTCTTATCGCGAAGGTGGGCGTCAACCCCCTGATAGTCACCCTTGCGATGATGGGGCTGGTACGGGGCTTTGTTCGAATCGCAGCCGGTACGGGCCTCATCGGTTTTCCGGCGGCCTTTACAAACATATCCGGTACGACCGTTTTCGGACTCAGGATGCCGGTATGGTATATGGTCATCTTGACGATTTTGTTTTCATATCTCGTGTCCAAAACGGTCTTTTTCAGAAAATACTACTACATGGGCGCAAACGAGCAGGCGGCGAAGCTCTCGGGTATAAATGTGGTACGCATGCGAGTCATATCTTTCATGTTCATGTCAGGTCTCGCCGGTATAGCAGGAATAATTTTTTCTTCACGTATAGAAAGTGCACTTTCCACCCTGGGTGTCGGGATGGAGCTTCGATCGATTACCGCGTGCGTACTCGGCGGGGCCAGCCTGGCAGGCGGCCAGGGGGGGGTCTTGGGAGCGGTGTTGGGTACCGTCTTCGTCGCGGTAATAAACAACCTCATGATAATCGGGAAAGTCAATACGTATTGGCAGAAGGTGGTGGTCGGAACCATTCTGCTCACTGCGGTGACGATCGACGCAGCAATCAGCAGACAGCGGGCAGATTAGGATAGTAGGAAAGCAGTATACCAGTAAGAGAAAATTTTAAAACGGAGGATTTTATGAGGAGAAAAGCTATTACTTGGATTGCGGTGATCGCAGTGCTTGCATTTGCGCTGGTTTTCATCGCCGGGAAGGAGGACAAGGGGGCTGCACCCGAAAAGGGAGCAGCAGTAGAAAAGGAGGACGTATCAGGCGAAGAGTACGTGAATGTACTTGCGCTCTCGAGCCTGCCGATGTTCGCGGAGAACGATCACGCGGGTCTGTTCGCGTTCGGCGACGAGTACGGCGTAAAGGTCACGATAGCCGGGCCGACGGAATGGGACATAGATGCACAGGCGAGGACGGTTGAAGAGGTCGCGGCGCGCAAGCCGGCCGGTATCATTGTCCACGGGTTCTCACCTGCACTGAAGGGAGCGATCGATAAGGCGATTGACGCCGGTATTCCAGTGGTATGCGTGGACGGCGACGTTCCCGACAGCAAGGCGCTGTCCTTCATCGGGACTGACTGGTACCAGGTCGGTGTCGTGCATGCGCACGAGATGGCGAGACTGACAGGCGGCAAGGGCAAGGTTGCGGCCCTGATGGTGATCGGGATCGACATCTACGAGGACTGTGCCCAGGGGTACAAGGACGGGCTTGCGAAATATCCCGGAATGGAGCTTTTGGGCGTCTACAACGACGAGACGGACACGGCGGTTACCGCCCGGCTGACGAACGAGCTTATCTCTGCGAACCCCGATCTTGCCGGTATCTCGGTATTTGACGCGACGACGCCCGGTGTAGGCGCGGCGATCAAGGAGCTTGGGCTTGCGGGCAAGGTGAAGGTGACCGGAATGAACGTTGATCCTCCGCAGATCAAGTATCTGGAGGAGGGGGTCATTCAGGTACTCGTGGGGCAGAAGAGGGCGCTGTTCGGGTATTACGGTGCGAAGATGCTCTACGACTACAACCATTCGGCGGTGAATATAACGCCGAACGACGCGGGTGTCGGAGTAACGAACATACCGCCGAGGGTTGACACGGGACTGTTTGTCATTACTCCCGAAAACGTGAAAGCGTTCAAGGGCGAAGGATAGAATGTCTACATCTTAAAGAGGTTTTTAAATAGAGGCAATGCTTGTTTGAATATTTAAACAGGCATTGCCTGTAAATATGGTTTGTCGCGCACGAATAAACAGTATTCTACTGAAAAAACGAAAATATTACCCTGAAATGAGGATTGTCTCATGAGTGAAATGACTCCGCGTGAACGTGTAGTAGCCGCCTTAAATCACCACGAACCTGATCGCGTTCCTCTTGATATAGGAGGCGGTACGAGCACTACACAGGTAATTGAGGGATATGAAAAACTCAAAGAGCATTTAGGGATTATTGAAGATACTAAAATGATGTTAAAGGTGTTAAGAATGGCGCGAATGGATGAAAGCGTCATGCGATATCTTGGAAGTGATGTCCGGCCGTTAACAGTCAGCGCTCCGGTAAACTGGACCCCACCTCCATCAGACCCGGATACTGTCATTGATATATGGGGTATTCACTGGAAAAAAGTATATTTTTCAGACAGTGCCTATTACTACGACGTTGTTAAGAGCCCGCTGGCGGATGCGGATATAGAAGATATAGAAAAGTATCCGTGGCCCGATCCCCTTGACCCAGGCTATACGGCCGATCTGGAAGATAAGGTAAAGGCACTTTATGACGGCACTGACTACGCGATCATGGCGGACGCGGGCTTTAAAAGTTTCTGGGAACTCGGGTATATGCTCAGGGGATATGAGCAGCTCATAACGGATTTGATACTTAATCCGAAATTTGTTTCCGCGTTGATGAATAAACTTCTCGAGATCAATATTGCAGGTACCGGCCGTTTTCTAGATATTGCGGGTCCGTATATACAGGTGTTTCGTACTGCTGATGATCTGGCAACTCAAGGAGGACCACTTTTTAGCCCTAATACTTATCGTGAATTAATCCAACCCGTTTATAAGGAGTTTTATAAATTCATTAAATCAAAAACCGAAGCCAAAATATTTTACCATAGCTGCGGGAATATTGTTGACATGCTTGATCTTTTAATAGAAAACGGAGTAGAAATAATTAATCCCGTTCAGGTGTCTGCGATAGACATTGATACGAAAGAACTGAAGGCAAGATTCGGGGACAAGCTTACATTCTGGGGTGCAATAGATACACAGAAGGTTCTGCCGTTCGGCACAGAAAAGGATGTAGAAGCTGAAGTAAAAAAGCGCATCAACGACCTGGGACCTGGTGGTGGGTTTGTAGTAGCACCAGTACACACCATACAGGCAGATGTGCCGCCGCAGAACATTGTTGCGATGGCTGAATCAACACGTAAATTTGGGAAATACCCCCTGACCGGATAGATGTTCAGAGTTTTGGATAGAGAAAAACAAATTGAGTTTTTAACTGCACTACTGAAACATACAACGGTATGTAACAGCGTGGTTTGAATAAGACAGAATTATTAAAAATCGCGAGAGGACAAATGCCGTGGCTATTAAAAAAGTAGCAATTGTTACCGGGGGGGGGGCAGGGAATTGGAAGAGCGATTGTGCATGCCCTTGTAAAGGAAAAAATTGTAACCGTTATTGCTGATATAAATGAACAATCTGCGAAAGAGGTCGTAAAAGAAGTAAAAGACGCTGGACATGAAGCGGTAAGCTTTAAGACAGATGTTTCGAACGTTACAGATATCAAGAACATGGTTAAAGAAGTTGGTGAGAGATACAAAACGATAGATATCCTTGTAAATAATGCAGGCATTCTTCAAACAACGGCAATTGACGATATAACGGAGCAAGAATGGAATCGACTCATGGCAGTGAATCTGAATAGCGTCTTTTTTACATCTCAGCAGGTGCTTCCCTATATGAGAGAGAAGAGATGGGGAAGAATCATAAATATGTCATCATTAGCAGGGAGAATGGGCAGTTATGGAGGTGGTGTTGGTTATGCCACGACAAAGGCCGGAATCATAGGATTAACAATGTGTTTTGCGAGGCAGGTAGCTCAGTATGATGTAACAGTAAATGCAGTAGCTCCAGGTACAACGGAAACAGATATCATTAAGAAAATACCTGATGATAAAATTACAGCTTTAAAATCCCTTATACCTATGGGGAGACTGGGAAAGCCTGAAAATACTGCTGATGTTGTTACTTTTTTAGCCTCAGAGAAAGCAGAGTATATAACAGGTGCGGTAATTGATGTAAACGGTGGTATATTCATGGGTTGAATTTCTGTAAATTTTACAGCGAGGATAACTCCGAGTGCCGAGAGTTGACGACAGTCTGTTTGTAATTACTTCGGAAAACCTGAAGTCGTTCAAGCAGCAGATTTTAGTGATGCCCGATGATCTATCACCTATCACCTTTGATAAAATATAGGATTGAACAGTAACATCGTGTAAGAATATATCTTTCATCTGTGAAACACAGATCTGGACCCGGACTATGATAAATCTGCAGCAGGCCGGATGGACAGCTGTTCGAAGGGTAGTACCGGTCCTTTTTCACCTTTCTTCGAGAAAAGCATGCCCGTTTCGCATGCCGCATGGAGCAGGGCGGAAAGGGTGTTTCGGACTGTTTGTTCATTCAGCACATGTATGAAGAGGAAATGTGTTGCGATGCATAGGGGCGGGTCTCGAATCCGGATGGCAGTCATATAAAGAAAGAAAACAGGGCAAACGATACAATGGAGACGATAGGTGCTGCAGGAGACGGTTATTTCAAAAAGATACTACCGCACCTCTATGTCTATCGGGACACGTGTAATGTGTACATCATCGTGCACCATCACGAAGCCGTGTTGATCGATTTCGGGAGCGGCGCGGTTCTCGAACAGCTTACAAGCCTCGGAATAACATCTGTCGGCGCGATACTTCATACTCACCACCACCGGGATCAGTGCCAGGGAGATCAAAGGGCGATCGAGCGCGGTATCCCGATATTCGTTCCGGAGCACGAGAGGCGGCTCTTCGATCAGGCCGAGCTTTTCTGGGCGACGAGGAATCTGTGGGACATGTACGATGTTCGCAATACGCTGTTCTCCCTCACC
This sequence comes from Spirochaetota bacterium, assembly GCA_035527995.1. Taxonomy (GTDB): domain Bacteria; phylum Spirochaetota; class B62-G9; order B62-G9; family DRHN01; genus JAFGTF01. Next base: position 7,802 of record DATKZJ010000110.1, read on the forward strand.
CGGGACGTCATGATAAGCGGCGTGCTGCGGGATTTTGAGCAGTGGCGATGGAAGGAGTACGAGTTTTCCTTTATTCCCACCCCGGGCCATACCCTCGGATCGATATCGATTGTCTCGGAAATAGACGATACGAAGGTGGCTTTTACGGGAGATCTTCTGTATTCCCCGGGCAAGGTCCTCACACTTCACGATATGCAGTACAGCTACAGCGAAACCGACGGCCTCGAGGCGGAGATACTCTCTTTGAAGAACATGGGGCAGCGGAGCCCGCAGCTTTTATGCCCGTCGCACGGCCAGCCCATGGAGGAAGGCGTATCGGCGCTTGAACTGACCAGGCGGAACCTTACCGATTACTACAAGCTGAGAAACAACGGGCTGCAGCCTGTAGGCGAACGTCCTTTTACGAGGATAACGGATCATCTGCTTGCCGCCGAGTTCGCATGCGCCTTTTTCTATGTCATCCTCTCGGATGACGGCCACGCACTGCTCGTAGACTACGGCGCACCGTGTATGGAGCTTCTCAGCCCGATTCAGCCGCATTTCGAAGCTGGAGAAACGGTCCGTTTTATCGAGCACTCCCTGGATCGATTAGAGAACGAGTACGGTGTTCGTCATATCGATATTGTGATTCCGACTCATTATCACGACGACCATGTCGCCGGCATACCGTACCTGCAGTCCCGGTTCGGCACGGAATGCTGGGCCTGGGAAGGTCTTCGACATCTGCTCGAATCACCGGGGGAGGAGCAGACCGGGTGTGTTATGCCGTATCCGATACGGGTCGACCGCACCTTTTGCGACGGGGAGACGCTCCTGTGGAGAGAATATGAGTTCATCGCGCACCACACTCCGGGACACACGGAGTACGCGGTGTCGCTTTTTACAACAATAGATGGTAAAAGCGTCGGTTTCACCGGCGATAACATCTTCGCGACGCTGTACCGGACTCCGAGTGTCATCTATCGAAACCGGATGAAGAAAGATTCACATCAAAAGGCGTTTCAGGTCTATGCACGATATTGTCCTGAAATACTATGCGGCGGTCATGAAATGACGCGCGACGTGTCCCCCGACCTGTACGAAATCCTGCTGTCCAAGGCGGAGGCGTTGACCGGCTGTTTCGAGATGCTGCTCCCCGGGGAGACAAACCTGGGACTCGATCCCTCCTGGGCGCAGCTGTGTCCGTATCAGACCGATGCCTCTCCCGGTGATACGTTCGAGCTTCGGGTCAGGCTGCGCAACTACTCGGGCAGACCCGTGCAGGCCGAAGCACGTCTCGTGCTTCCGGATTCCTGGCAAAACGAACCGGAATCGATCGATTTACGAATACCAGCTGATGCTTATGCGGAAAAGGGTGTGAAGGTGACTATTCCGAATGAGTACCGCTTCAGGCTGCCTAAGGCGGCGATCACGTTGGATGTTACGTATGACGGTACGTATATCGGCCAGGCGGCGGAGGCGGTCATCGTACACAGAGACTACTCGGTACGGGACATGACAACTGAATAAATTGTGATCGGAGGAGATGGAAAAAATGGCTGAAATGACATCGAGAGAGCGGGTAATTGCGGCGGTTAATCATCAGGAACCGGACCGTGTCCCGCTCGATATCGGGGGAGGATTGAGTACCACTCTCGTGGTTGAGGGGTACGAAAATTTGAAAAAGCACTTCGGTATCGAGTCCGAGACGAAGATGCTGAGCAAGATTTATCGTATGGCGCGGCTAGATGAAGCGGTAATGGAGAAGCTGGGGTCGGACGTGCGTCCGCTCCAACCGAGCCCCCCTGCAAACTGGACACCGCCTCCTTCCGAGTCGGGAACGTTTATAGATATCTGGGGAGTGAAGTTCAAGGCGGTCTACTATTCAGAAACAGCATTCTACTACGAGGTAGATGAACCTCCCCTGAAAGATGCGGACGTGGAAGATATAGAAAAGTATCCCTGGCCCGATCCTCTCGATCCCGGATATACAGCAGGGCTGAAAGACAGGGCGAAGGAGCTGTACGATGATACGGATTATACGATAATGGCGGACAGCGGATTCAAGGCGCTGTGGGAGGAGGCGTACCAGCTTCGCGGTTTCGAGCAGCTTCTCACGGACCTGATCATGAACCCGAAGTTCGTCACAGCTCTGCTCGAAAAGATACTGGAAATCAATATCAAGGCAACGGGTCGGTTTCTCGACGCAGCCGGTTCCTATATCCAGGTATTCCGGACGGCGGATGATATGGCCACCCAGGATGGGCTTTTGATGTCGCCAAAAACCTACAGGGAGCTCATAAAGCCGATCTACAAGAAATGGTACGATTTTATTAAGAGTAAGACTGATGCAAAGATCTTTTACCACAGCGACGGAAACGTCGTCGCGCTCCTCGATGACTTCATCGAAAACGGCGTCGACCTACTCAATCCCGTACAGGTTTCCGCGATAGGAGATGTCGAAGCCATGAAACGGGATTTCGGGGACAGACTGGCTTTCTGGGGAGGCATAGATACGCAGAAGGTAATGCCGTACGGGTCTCCCGAGGAAGTCGGGAACGAGGTGAGACAGCGGATACACGAACTGGGGCAGGGCGGGGGGTATGTTCTCTCCTCGGTCCATGCGATTCAGCCGGATGTGCCGCCTGAGAATATCGTTGCAATGGCGGAAGCGTGTAGGAAGTTCGGTAGGTACCCGCTGGATTCAGATTAGGAGAAGGAACATACGCGAGTACGGAGGTTGGATGAGTATCACAGAGGCAGAGCTGTTCCGCGAGATACCGGAATGCATCACAAAAACCGATATCGAAGGCATACTGCGGGCGGAAAAAAACCGCAGGGATAAGGTTGTAGTGGTGCTGGATGACGATCCCACCGGTATTCAGACGGTGCACGACGTATACGTCTATACAGATTGGTCCCGTAAGGCTCTCTCGGAAGCGTTTGCCGAAGAACGTTGCTTCTTTATCCATACCAACACAAGAGCGCTGACGAAAGAAGAAACGGCAGAGATAAATCGTGCGATAATGAAGAATTGTATTCTGGTATCGCAAAAGACCGGCAGAGATTTTACGGTAATAAGCAGGGGCGATTCGACGCTTCGGGGGCACTACCCGCTCGAGACATCGGTACTCAGGGAGGAATATGAAGCGGGGACGAAGCAAAAAATTCACGGGGAGGTGCTGTCACCCTGTTTTTTCGAGGGAGGGAGGTACACCTATAAGGATATCCACTACGTGAAGGAGGGTGGCGACTTCATACCTGTGGGTAAAACCGAATACGCGGGAGACAGCGTGTTCGGCTTTAAAAGCTCGAACCTCAGGGAGTATGTCGAAGAAAAGACGAACGGCCGAACGAAATCGAGCGAAGTGGTATCCGTGCCGCTCGAGCTCATGAGGAGGGAGGATACCGAAGGGATCCTACGGATTCTCATGTCGGTGGAACGGTTCGGTAAGGTCGTCGTTAATGCGATGAGCTACGACGACCTGCGGGTCTTCCTTGTTGCGTGTTTTACAGCGGAACGTGACGGAAAGCGATTCATCTACAGGACTGCGGCCTCTTTCGTGAAGGCTTATTGCATGATCGATGACCGGGCGCTGCTTCGTGCCGAAGACCTCCGCGGAGCGGACAGGGGCAGGAATACAGTGCTGACGGTCGTCGGGTCTCATATTAAAAAGTCTACCGATCAACTCGATTATCTGCTCAGGTGTGAAGGCGTGCGCGGGATCGAGCTCGATGTCAAACGGGTGCTCCTGGACGAATCTGCGAGACAAGAGGAGATAGAAAAAAAAAGCAGAGCGGTAGAGCTCGCATTCGAGTCATCTCTCAACCCCGTACTCTACACGTCGCGGAAACTGGTAAGGGTGTTCGGCCCGGACAATAAAGATAATCTGAGGATTGCGGGAACTGTGTCGGAAGCGCTCGCAGAGATAGTGAAAAAAACACAGAAAAAGGCCACGTGCATCATTGCAAAAGGAGGAACAACGGCGAGCGATATCCTCGTGAAAGGCCTGGGAGTGAAAAAGGCGAGGGTTACAGGACAGGTACTTCCCGGCGTCCCCCTCCTGTGTTTAACGAATATTGAAGGCCGGAAACAAATTATATATGTTATCTATCCAGGTAATGTGGGAGATCGTGGATCGCTAGCAGAGGTCTATGAAACGGTAGCATAGTATAAGAAAGGAGGGTTTGCCCATGGATGAAAAGATTTTTCCAAAGATAGGTACTCAGAATCTCAAGAACCGTGTGTACGAGCTATTACTCGACCTGATCATAAGCGGTAAGCTGAAAGTCGGTGAGATGCTGCCGTCTGAGAGAATTCTTGCTGAGGAACTCGGTGTAAGCAGAACAGTACTCCGGGAAGCGATAAAATCGCTCGAAACAAGGGGAGTACTTACCGTTACTCATGGAAAAGGTATACGGGTCAACCCGGTAGACAGCAGCGACATATCCCACGCATTTATGCTCTATCTTCGACGGCAGAACCAGGAAGTGCCGCTAATGGACCTGATCGATTTCAGGAGCATACTTGAACCGGAGATTGCAAAACGTGCCGCCATCAACTCTGATAACAGCAATATCAAGCCGCTTGAAGAAATTATGGAACGAATGCGGGAGGCGGTCGGCGATATGGAGCAGTTCAACAGGATCGACCTCGAATACCATCTCGAGCTCGCAAAGCTGGCCAGCAATATCTTTCTCACCACCATAATGGAGGAGCTCATTATTCCCATTCGGGAGAGTCTCGTTGCAACAGGGGGAATCGATGTAAAGGAGGTGTTAAGGGAACATTACAAAGTTTTTGAACAGGTAAGGGATAAATCGTCCGATGGTGCGGCACAAGCAATGACACACAGCCTGAAGCGGTCGCAAAAGCTTCTGGAAAAACATAGAAACAGGAAGTAGCGTGAATGCGAAATACGAAATTATGAACGGCCGCCGAGTGTTTTTTGTTGACACTTAAATAAAGTTGAGTTAATCTCTTTAATGGTATGACCACTGACCACATATAACAAGAGATAAGTATCGTTCGCCTTATACCAAGGAGGAAACGTATGAAATACATAGAAGGACTGGGAGAACCTGAAGGTCCGGTGGTCCTGGATGACGGAAGCTTCCTTCTCGTTGAGATGGCATCCGACAGGGGTTGTACCACCCATATCAGCAGGGACGGAAAACAGAGGAGGGTGATTGCAAAAACAGGCAGACCCAACGGCCTCGCAGTAGACAGGGATGGATTCATCTGGGTCGCCGAATCTCTCGAACCGTCTCTTATCAGGCTGTCGATGGACGGGGAGGTGGAAGTCGTAAAAACTGAGTGCAACGGTGAAAAGTTCATTTTTCCGAACGACCTCGCGTTCGGCCCGGACGGCAGGCTCTATCTGACGGATTCGGGGTTCTTCGTCGAGGATTTCGTAATTGACGGCAAGGTGCGGGAGGACTTCAGGGACCTCTCGTATGATGGAAGGGTTTATGTTATAGACACGAAGACCGGGGAGATCGAGAGGCTCGATAACGGTATCAAGTTTACAAATGGCATCGCCTTCGGGCCCGACGGCGACCTCTATGTGAACGAAACGATAACAGGAATGGTTTACAGGTACCGGAACAAAGACGGGAAGATCACCGGCGACAGGGAAGCATTCGGAAACGTACTGTTAGATGAGGAGTATTCCGAGATCAGGGGACCGGACGGCATGAAGTTCGGAGCAGACGGGAATCTTTATGTAACTGTATATGGCCAGGGAGACGTAACGGTACTGGGACGGGACGGTGAAGTCGTGAAGCGGATCAGGACAGAGGGAAGCAAACTTACAAACTGCGTATTCGGTCTCCCTGGTGATAATACACTATATGTGACGGAGGTGGGATTCGGAACGCTGGAAGCGATCGACGTGGGAACAGAGGGGCTTGCACTTTACAAGTAATCACAAAACATGATTAATGGGGCTGGGCAAAATAACTAAAGGTAGCACATCTCATTTAAATGGAAATGGACATACTTGAAGAATAAACGTACACCATTTAAATGGAGCTGGGCAACGTATAGAAAAGGTGCCTTACGCATTTAAATGGCAGTGAACATACTTGAAAGAATAAACGTACACCATTTAAATGGGGCTGGGCAACGTTTTAAGGAGTGTCGTCCGCATTTAGATGTGGTAGTCAATACTTTAGAGAAGGGGCGAACTCCATCTAAATGGGGCTGGGCATAATAGCTAAAAGTCGCGCATTTCATTTAAATGGATATGAATAATCTATAAAAGAACATTGTACACCATTTATCGGAGGAATACTTATGGCTGAAAATACTATAGGCTTTATCGGGTTGGGCATTATGGGAAAGCCGATGTCGAAGCATTTGCTGGACGCCGGCTATTCGCTCGTCGTTCATGACATCAATAAAGACGCAGTGAAGGAAGTCGCCCGTGCGGGCGCGTCGGAGGCTTTCAGCCCGAAGGAAGTCGCTCAAAAAAGCGATGTTCTCATAACGATGCTTCCGGACTCTCCGGATGTCGAGAGCGTTGCACTCGGAAAAGACGGGCTCATCGAGGGAGTGAAATCAGGCATGCTCTATGCGGACATGAGCACGATCGCGCCGACCGTTGCGGTAAAGGTGGCGGAAGAGTTCGGAAAGAAGGACGTTCACTGTCTCGACGCACCGGTGAGCGGCGGCCAGGTCGGGGCGGAAAAGGCCATCCTTTCGATCATGGTCGGAGGATCTGAAGATGATTTCAATGCGTTTATGCCTATTTTCGAAAAACTCGGAAAGACGATCACGCTCTGCGGGAAAAACGGCGCCGGACAGATCGTCAAGGCGTGCAACCAGATACAGGTCGCCATGAACTTCGTCGGAATGGCGGAGGCGCTCGTGCTGGGGGCAAAGGCCGGAGTGGACCCAGCTATTATCATCAAGGTCCTGAGCGGCGGGTACGCACAGACGAGGGTAATGGATGTACGAGGTGAGAAGGCGGTTCACGGAGATTTCGAGCCCGGGTTCAAGAGTAAGTTTCATTATAAGGACCTCAACATTATCATGAAGACGGCGCTCGATTACAATGTTCCGCTTCCCGCAACTAGCATCGTACACGAGCTCTATACGACGATGATGGCGAAGAACAGGGGAGATTACGATCACTCGGGAGTGTTGACTGTGATCGAAGATCTTGCCGGTATAGAAGCACGGACAAAGGACGGCAAATAAGGGGGGTGTAGTATGTCTGTAAGCGTACAGTTTTTCGGAGTTGCGGGGTACAAGATAATAACATCCGGCGGGGTGCATGTACTGATCGATCCTTTTCTCGATGATAATCCATACTCCCCGGTGAAATCGGGCGACCTCGGACAGGTAGACCTCCTGCTCGTCACACACAATGCATTCGATCACTTCGGGGACGCCCCGAAAGTGGTGAAGAAATACGGCTGCAGGGTGATCTGCGCGGTGGACGTGCTACATCATCTCGTCCGATACCACGATATTGATCCGTCTCTGATCCTTCCGACGATATGGGGAATGTCGATGGAATCGAACGGAGTTCTCGTTCACCCGGTAGAGAGCCGTCACTGGTCGTTTACGAGAAAACAGGATGGTTCGCTGCTTTCGGGACCTGCAATGGGGTTTATCGTCGATGCGGGTGAAGACGTGAGAATCTACCATCCCGGTGATACGGCGTCGTTTTCTGACATGAAACTCATCGGAGCAACTTATAGGCCGAATTACGGACTCATGCATGTGACGCTGCCAGAGGGAGAGGGTGTATCCCTTCCGCATCAAGAGTGCTACAAAACCGGTGAGCTCACGCCCGCACAGGCGCTCCTTGCAAGCGAGTGGCTTGGCCTTGAAAAGGTCGTTGTAAGCCACTACGTCGATCCGGAGTGCGAGGACGTGAAAAGATTCGTCGCACTCGTTGAAGAGAGAAGAAAGAAAGGGTCCTATGCACCGGAGTTGAAGGTGATGAAACCGGGCGAAGTATACACATTCAAAGGATAATAATGACGAAAGGAAAATATACAATGCCAGTTACGATACCAGAAAAGGTTCTTGAGGCGTTCGGCTGCTACACGCCGTATGAGAAGCCCGAGGCTATATCGGAAAAGAAGCAGCTCGAGATGTACTACCAGATAAACCTCATCAGGGAGTTCGATACCAAGGTGAGGGAACTATGGATGGAGAACAGGATATACGGGCTCGCTCACGCGTACATAGGATCGGAGGCGATTGCAGTCGGTACCTGTTCGGCGTTGAATCCGGATGACTGCATTACGAGTACGCACAGGGGTCACGGTCATACTATCGCCAAGGGTGGCGACGTGAAGATCATGATGGCCGAGCTCTTCGGTAAATACGAGGGGTACAACCACGGCAAAGGCGGATCGATGCATATCGCGGACGTGGAGCACGGAATGCTCGGCGCCACGGGAATAGTAGGGAGCGGTATGCCGCTCGCAGTCGGTGCCGCTATGGCTTCGGACCGTCTCGGGAAGGGATTCGTGTCCGTGTGTTTTCACGGTGACGGCGGAAGCAACCAGGGAGTCTGGCATGAATCGATAAACATGGCGGCTGCGTGGAAACTCCCAGTCATATTCGTTTGCGAAAACAACCAGTACGCGATCGCCACATCGATAAAGACCGTTTCAGGTCAGTGGGAGACTCACAAGCGCGCGGCGGCCTACGATATTCCCGGTGTGCTGGTAGACGGGTTCAACTGCTTTTCCATATATGAAGCGGTTAAGAAAGCGGCCGAACGGGCGAGAAGAGGAGACGGCCCGACACTCATCGAGGCGCGGACGATACGTTTTCTCGGTCACTTCGTCGCAGACGACCAGTGGTATCGTGACCTCGAGGCGGTGGAGCCGTGGTGGAACCTGGAACCGATACGGCGGATGCGGGCGTACCTCCTCGACAACAGGATCACGGACGAGGCAGGGGCCAAGGAGCTCGAGGACAAAGCAATAAGTGATATCGCGGAAGCGATAAAGTATGCGGAGGAAGAGTGTACCGAACCGCCCGCCGACAGGCTGTACACGGACATCTACGCGAACAACGAAGTAATAGAGTAGTATATCAAAACAGGAGATTGCAGTGCTATACAATTCTGATCAGGAGACTGAAATAATTCGGTACGGCGTTACCGGTTTCGAGGGGGCACGAGAGTGAAAGAGATAACCGTAAGACAGGCGTTGAACGATGCCATGAAAGAAGAGATGATGCGGGATGAGACCGTTATCCTTCTTGGATGCGATGTTGCCATACGAGGAAACCCCTTTGGAGTTACAAGGGGCCTCTGCCAGCAGTTCGGTGAGAAGAGGGTAATCGATACACCAATATCAGAGGCCGGTTTTACAGGAATCGGGATCGGCGCTGCAGGCATGGGTTTGAGGCCCATAGTCGAGATACTATACTCGGATTGGATAACCCTTGCCATGGACCAGATCGTTAATATTGCAGCGAAGATACGATACATGTTCGGCGGAAAGATCAATATGCCGCTCGTCATACGAGCACCGTTCGGGTGCAGCGGCGGTGTGGCGGCCCAGCATTCACAGTCGCTCGAAGCGTGGTTCAATCACGTTCCGGGCCTGAAGGTAGTGACCCCGCTAACGCCGTATGATGTAAAGGGTATGCTGAAAACGGCTGTGCGTGACGATAACCCGGTGATCTTTTTTGAGCATAAGAATTCCTACACGATGAAAGGTGAGGTGCCCGAGGAGGATTACACTGTTCCTTTCGGGAAAGCGGCTGTCCGTAGGGAGGGAAGCGATATAACCATCGTGACATACTCCTATATGACCGTCAAGTCGATGAACGTTGCAGAGGAGCTTGCCTCCGAGGATATACAGTGTGAAGTCATCGAGCTCCGGTCTCTTCTTCCGCTCGATTACGAAACAGTGATGAAATCGGTGGAAAAGACCAACCGCGTCGTTGTGGTACAGGAAGCGCATCTTCGCGGCGGCATGGCAAGCGACATCGTAGCGGAGATTGTCGACAGGGGATTCGATCTTCTCGATGCGCCGCCGGTTCGTGTGGGATCGCTCAACATACCTGTTCCTTTCAATAGGACGCTTGAAAAAATGGTGATCCCGGATGAGAACAAGATAAAGAGCGCGGTAAAGAGAGTTTTAGAGGCGTAAGGAGACGAAGGTACCATGCCAACGATACTGACACTACCGAAAATCGGCGTTAACATGACTGAGGCGATTATCGTCCGATGGCTGATAAAGGAGGGGGAGTTAATAGAAGAGGGTCAGACGATACTCGAGGCCGAGACAGACAAGGCGACACAGGATATCCCATCGACAAAGTCCGGTGTCCTGGCCATGATCATCGCTGAACCGGGAAAGACTGTGCAGACACAGGAGCCGATTGCTGTGCTCACCGAAAAGGGCGAGACGCTGCCTGATGATTTCTCTGTAGACGCCGGGGGGTTCGAGAAAAAGACGGATGAACCCGCTCCGGCGCGACAGGGGTCCGGGTTCGAGGAGAAGAAAGACGCTTCCGTGCCCGATTCGAGGGTTCGGATATCCCCGATTGCGAAGAAGCTTGCAAAGGAGCTCAATATCGACTATGCCCGGATCACCCCTTCCAAAGCGGGGGGGAGGATCGAGAAGACGGATGTACTGGAATACGCCCGGGGTGAGGAAGCTCTAGGCGAGGAAGTCGCACGCGGGGCTGTCACGGAACAGGATAAAAACCTCATACCGCTTTCGGGAATCAGGAAGACGATCGCCTCCAGGATGTCGGAAAGCGTGCGCACCACGGCCAGGGCGGTGCTTTTCACGAAGGTCGATGCAACCCGGCTTATCGAATGGCGAAACGGTCTCAAAGAGAGCGGTAAAAAGGTAAGCTATAACGACCTCTTCGTTCATCTCGCGGCAAAGGTGTTACGGGAGTTTCCGCAGATGAACTCGAGGATCGAAGGGGAAAACATAAGGATAATGAAAGACGTAAACATCGGAGTCGCCGTCAATTCCGAACGAGGCCTGCTCGTTCCGGTCATCCAGGATGCGGACAAGAAGGACGTGCTGACGATAACCGACGAATCATCGCAGAAAATCGAGAGGGTGAAGTCCGGCCGGAGCACAAGGGAGGATATGTCGAACGGGACCTTCACCCTGACGAACCTCGGTATGTTTGATGTAGAAAGTTTCATACCGATAATCAATCCGCCGGAGTGCGCGATACTCGCGGTAGGATCCATCGTGAGAGAGCCGTCGGTCGTTGACGAGACCGATACCGTTTCCGTGCGTCCCGTTATGAGGCTGAGTCTTGTGTGGGACCATAGAATAGTGGACGGCGCGCTGGCGGCACGGTTTCTGCAGCGTATAAAACAGCTGATCGAGCAGGGAGAGAAGAATTAAAGTGGAGGTCCAGTCGTGCAGAACAATCTAAGTGGTCTTTTTAGTCTCGATGGAAAAGCAGCCCTCGTTACCGGAGCAGGATCGGGGCTCGGAAGGGCGATCGCAGAGGGCTATGCGCAGTTCGGTGCAAAGGTCGCATGTGTGGATATCTCGGCTGAAGACGCCGAAGCTGTTGCCGGAGGGATCGAGAAGGGCGGGGGGAACGCCGTTCCGGTCGTATGCGACGTGTCGAAAACAGAAGATGTCAAAAAGGCGGTCGAGAGCACGCTGGAAAGTTTCGGGACCATCGATATACTCGTAAACAATGCCGGAATCGGAATACGGTCGAACGCAGAGGATATGACGGACGAGATGTGGGATAGGGTGCTCGATATCAACCTGAAGGGGACGTTTCTCTTCTGCCGTGAGGTCGGAAGACATATGATAGAGCGAGGGAAGGGCGGCAGGATCATCAACATGGCCTCTATCGGCGGTCTCGTCGGTGTGGAAACGGGAAATGCGAACTACTGCGCGAGCAAGGGAGGCATCATCGCGATGACAAGAACGCTCGCGATTGAATGGGCGAAGCACAATATACTGGTCAACGCCATCGCCCCGAGCCATACGCGTACACCGCTTATAGAGAAACTCATGGAGCAGAAACCTGAGGTGAAGCAGTATTTCCTCAATAATATACCGCTTGGAAGGCTGGCCGAGCCGATACACATCGTCGGACCGGCGATATTTTTGGCTTCAGATGCTGCCTCGTTTGTAACAGGGCACACGCTTGTCGCAGACGGAGGACACACCGCCCGGTAGTATGCGGTATTAGCGTCAGGCTTCGGGCGCTGCCTCGTTTGTAACAGGGCACACGCTTGTCGCAGACGGGGGGCATACCGCCGAACCAAAAGGCGGTCCTACGAACTGTTTCGAGTAGTGTTGCAGCAATATCCCATACGGTAATAAACCGTACAGAACCAAAACGGATTCTTAATATCGGAGGTGGTTTTGTGAGCCTGTCTGAAGAGTTACGTAAATACCGTATCATCGACCTGACACAGAAAATCGTTCCCGGTGAAGCGAGGGGACCCCTGGATACAGGGCGAAGAACAATGGAAATCACACCGTTTCACTATCCCCCCGGTGAATTGATGCATAAGATACAGATGGAAAGCCATATCGGCACCCACGTCGAAGCACCCCTGCACTGGGTGAGCGTACTATATAAGCGGGATGGTATGGATATATCCCAGATTCCGGTAGACGCTTTTATCGGTGATGCGGTATTCCTGGATCTCTCGAAACACAAAAAGAAACAGGCGATACTGCCGCAGGATTTCCAGACCGCAGGCGTGAAGACCGGTCATATCGTCATTATCGGGAATTCTCCCTATACGGGACAGGATCGTCCCTATTTTTCGTACGAAGCATCTAAATGGCTCGCAGATAGTAGAGTAAAGGTGGTCGGTATAGATAATACCGTATACCCGGAGGACCCCAAGGTCGGTATAAAAAACCTCGAGCTGTATCATACTCACGACTTTCTCTTATCGAATGATATTCCGATGATAGAAGGACTCATCAATCTGGACAAGATTAAAAAGAAACAGTTTTTTCTTATAGGGTCCGTCGTGCCCATCGTAGGACTCGAGGCCTTCCCTTTAAGGGTACTTGCCCTTGTGTGAGCCTTTCTTTGTAAGATAAAACGGTTCGTCGTATATTGAAAAAATAAGGAGGATGCATATGGGGAAGGGGTATTTTCATAGAGTCAATGAACTGAGCCCGACAAGGTTCTGGATCAACAACCCCACTCCGGAAGAAGCCCACAGTGCCATAGCTGCGGGGGCGATAAGCTGCACGACCAACCCTACGTACGCGATGAAACAGATAACAGCAGCGTCGGAGCAGGATTTCGCTCTACGTGCCGTCGACGAAGCAATAAGAAAAACGGACGATGACGGACAGGCCGCCGACCTTGTACAACAGAAGCTCGCGAAGAGAATCCTCGATATATTTTTATCTCTTTATAAAAAGAGTCCTCGGGAGGAGGGGTTCGTATCTATTCAGGGAGATCCTTTCAAAGATGACGATCCTGAGCATATAGTCGATGAGGCGCTTCGTTATAAAAACCTGGCTGAAAACTTTATTGCAAAGATACCTTCGACAAAAGCAGGCCTGAAGGCAATAGAGGCCCTCATTCCCGAAGACATACCGATCATTGCAACGGAGGTCATGGGAATACCGCAGGCGGTCTATACCTGCGAGTTGTATGAACGGGTTTCGAAGCAGTGTGATAAGAGACCACCGTTCTATCTCACCCATATAACTGGTATTTTCGAAGATCATCTGAAAAACGTCGTGGAGAGGGAAAACATTACAGTCCCTGCCGATATACTGTGGCAGGCGGGTTGTATCGTTGCACGAAAGCAGTACAGGATTTTCAAGGAGCGGGGATATCCCGGGGTGATGCTCGGCGGAGGGGCGCGCGGATTGCACCATTTTACCGAATTAGTCGGGTCCGAGATGCATATAACCATTAATTGGAAAGGCACGGCCGACCGGCTGTTAGAATCCGATCCTCCCGTGGTATACAGGATAGATACTCCCGCTCCCCAGTACGTGGTGCACCGGCTTATGGAGATACCCGATTTCCGGCGTGCATATCTGGAAGACGGATTGACGGTCGATGAGTTCAAGGATTTCGGCCCCGTTGTACTGTTCAGAAACAGTTTTTTAAAAGGCTGGAGTTTCCTACTCGATAAAATCAGAGAGCGGAGAGAAATAGTGTAATGAACCGGCGTGGCCGGTACGCTAGGGAATCAGTCCGGATCGACGTTCCGGCTTGATACCGGTCGCAGAGTAGAGCTCTGCGTAATTTACTTTTTGAGGGGGAAATAACTATGGTTGTTACATTGATCGGGGCCGGCGGGAAGATGGGATGTCGTATAACGGATCATCTGAGCAAGTCGGAGCATGAGGTGCGGTATGTCGAAACCGACGAGCAAAAAACCGGTGAGTTGACAAAACGGGGAGTTTCGTCAACTCCCATGAGCAACGCCGTCGAAGGTTCGGATATCATAATTCTATCCGTCCCTGACGTCGAACTCGAGCGAATTTCACATGAGCTGGCTCCTTTAATGAAATCCGGCTCCATGTTGATGGTCCTTGACGCATCCGCCGCGTACGCAGGAGAGCTGCCGAAACGGAGCGATATCTCCATTTTCGTCACCCACCCGTGCCATCCGCCTATTATCAGCGATGAAACCGACCCGGAGGTGCGGAAGGAGTGGCATGGCGGCATCAGGGCCAAGCAGAGTATAGTGTGCGCGCTCATGCAGGGTCCAGAGGAAGATTATCAAAAAGGAGAAGCCATAGCTCGCAGCATCTTTGCTCCTGTCATGAGATCGCATCGAGTTACCATCGAGCAGATGGCCATCCTGGAACCCGCAATGGCGGAAACTATCACCTTTACGCTGATGGTAATAATAAAGGAGGCACTGGAAGAGGCGATAAAGGCCGGCGTGCCGGAGGAGGCTGCAACGGATTTCATGCTCGGTCATATGAACTCCAGCATGTGGGTTCTCTTCGGTGGTATCGGTGATTATAAAGAACTCGTGTCGGACGGAGCCCTGAAGGCGGTGGAGATGTCCAAGAAAGAGATACTGAAATCCGAATGGAGGAAGGTATTCAAGCCTGAGAATGTGTACAAACAGGTCAAGGGCATCACAAAGTGGGAGTAGCATTTTATTAAAGAATAAGGGGGGGGTGGTCATGGTGTTACGGCTGAGCTCGGATGAAGCGCTTGAAATTGCACAGAGAATCGAACAGAATGGTGCACGTTTCTACCGACGGGCGGCGGAGTTGAAAGCGCTCGAAAAAGAAAAAGAAGTGTTGCTGAAACTCGCCGGGATGGAAGACGATCACGAGAAGTATTTCAGAACGATGCAGGACGAGCTGTCGGACGAGGAACGGTCGAAAAAATCGCTCGACCCGTTCGGAGAGATGCTGATATACCTCGAAGCGATGGCGGATATGAGCGGTGGGGAGGGAAGCCTGAAAGCGACCGAGTCTTTGACGGGAGACGAATCTTTGCCAACGATACTTGATAAGGCGATCGAGCTCGAGAAAGAATCGATTCTCTATTACGTAGGACTGAAAGACATGGTGCCTTCTGAAAGCGTGAAAAAGAAGATCGACGAGATTATAAACGAGGAAAAAAGCCACATAGTAACGCTGAAGAAAGAGCTGGACTCTTTATAATTCAATGTATGGGTTGACAGGGTAATGGAGATCATAGCACGCCGTGAACTGCAGGAAAACAGGCTGCCGGGCAGGATCATACAGAAGGCGGTCGGAAAAGATGCCCGAAGCAGAAGCGGCAGGATGACGATGGGGTTCGGACGCTACTCGAAGGAGAACGGCCCGATGGAGCCCCACCAGCATGCGGAGGAGATCTGCTATATCATCGATGCCCGGAAAGGCTATATCCGTTACGGGGATGGAAAACAAAAGCTTGGGGAGCGGATGGCTCTCGAGGCGGGGATGATACTCCATGTTCCGGAGCTCGAATGGCATGTGTTCGAGTATGATGGCGACAGCTTCGTTGATATAATCTTCTTTTACGGGCAGGTGGATAACATACGGCCGGAGGAGATACAGCGAAATAACGGTTGAGGCAGCGGTACATCCCCGGTTTCGATCGTCCTGCTAATACACGCATAAGGCTAAAGGCTTCTTCTGTCGGGAAGTATCCATCTTTAATAACGATAGGATGTCGATTCGCACCCCATATGTGCTTACTACCTCACCACGTACAGGATAATGCTCGGGATTAAATGTGTTATTTTTCGAATATACCGATAATGATCTTTGCGGCTGCTTGCCCTAGTTTATCATGATCTTCCGGGTCGATATGGAGGCCGTCGAGCCTGCTTGTCTCTATCACAGAAGATGTATCGAAGAACCTGCAGCCGTACCCGTCAGCCACGACTTTATAATAGGGTGCGAGCTTAATCGATTTCTCGACACCGCCCGAGAAGGTCTCTGCGTATTCCGTGAGCTTTCCGAGAGGAGGAGGGACCATGATGAGGATATCGGGGGGAGCGCCTTTCGCCCCGCAGCCGCTCTTCTGTGCGATTTCTATAAGATGCCCGATACTCTCCGCGATATCGTACGGGGTGAGGGCATACCGTGCCTTGAGGTCGTTCGTACCGAGCATCATTATAAGAATGTCTATAGGAGCGTGCGACTCGAGGCAAGGAAGGAGGTAAAAACTCCCGTTTCGTTTGTGAAGCCCCGGGCGTACAGGATCGTCCCAGACGGTAGTCCTGCCGTTCAGTCCCTCTTCGATCACATAATATTCTCCCCCCAGCGCGGCTTGCAGAACTCCGGGCCATCTCACTTTTCTCGGCAGCCTTCCCTTTGTCACAGGGTCTCTTCCGTATGTATTCGAGTCGCCGTAGCAAAGAACTGTGTACATGTTGGTCCTCCAGCACTCAATCAATTATAGCTCAAGCCCCGAACGGCACGTTCGGGAGATGGTGCACCGCGGTAATATTTAAGGTGATTATACACGATTTAACACAAAATTACAGAGATATTGAGCCGCGAGCTAAAAAGTCTCATTGTCTGTGCAGTTATATCTGAAGGGTAGTTTAATAAGATGCCGTAGACCAGTATCTTGATACGTAACGTCTGGTTGAAAGATATTGAAGTCCATGCAACCATAGTAGATCGCTGCAAAATCTTAAATATACGTACAAAGGCTGCCGGGATCTTTATAACAGTGACTGCTGAGATATAAGGCCGGGGGCCGGGCCCTTCATACACTCTATGTCTGGAACGTGCTTCGTACTTTGCCTCTAATAGTGCACCTTCCCGATCTTGAGCCTGAGGTCACGTTCGAACCCGCTCATGAGCACCGCAGTGGCGATACTGAAGAACTTGCTTCTCGGAGAATCGGCGCGGGAAGTAAGCACTACCGGCCGTTTTGCACCGACGAGCACCCCCACCGTATCACCGCATCCAAGGAATGCGAAACTTTTCGCGAGCATGTTGCCGGCTTCGATGCTGGGGACTACGAGAATGTCGGCTTTCCCCGCGACGTACCCGCCGATCTTCTTGTGGGCGGCTGCTTCTTCGTTTATTGCATTGTCAAGCGCAAAAGGTCCGTCTATGAGGCACGGCATGGAGAACTGGTTGCGGTAGCACATGCCGGCGAGAGCAGCCGCCTCAACGGTAGCGGGCATCTTCGGGTTTACCACCTCTACTGCTGCAAGAAGCGCTACCCTCGGTTTTACAAGGCCGAACATACGGGCGAGATGTGTGGCATTGAGTATGATGTCCGCCTTGAGCTCGAGACTAGGAGCTATATTCATTGCTCCGTCGGTAACGAAGATGAGCCTGCCGAAGGAGGTAGATTCCCAGATAAAAACGTGACTCATGACTGCGCGGGTCCTGAGGCCGGTATCCTTGTCCAGAACTGCGCGGAGAAAGTCGTCTGTGTGAATATACCCCTTCATGAGCACGTCGGCGTATCCGTCGTGTACCTGACGAACAGCCTCGTTTGCTGCAGCTATAGGGTCCTGCACGTTGATTATCGTCTCCGGAGGAACATCCTTCTTCATATCATCCGCGATTCGCAGTATCTCATCCCGGACCCCTACGAGTATGTACTCGGCGACCCCCTTCTCCCTCGCTTCGATCACGGCGTCGAGCACGGTCGGGTCCTGGGCGACTGCCACTGCAACGCGCTTGGTGGGAAAGTCCAGGATTGCTTCGAGGATCCCATCAAAGGTTAAGATGCGCCGCTGTTCAGCCCGGACCTTTTCGCTTCCCTTCTCATCCTTGAGAGGTTTTGGTTTTTGTTCTGCCATTTTCTGACCCTCCTGAGGTATAGCGATGTGATAGACAGAGCCCCGAGCTTGAAACTGCCGGCCCGTCAAACTCTGCTTCCCGATAAGTCTTTATTTTTATCGACCGTCAACTGCGGCCGTTTGGCCTTTATGTGATGAGAGGAGGGCTTCTGCGTGCCTTTCAGCTTGCCGGCACGCTGGATCTTCGCCCCAAAGCGAAACCTGACCCCAGGCTGCGGCCTTTAACCCACGTAAGACCCATCCGCACATCGAAGACAGGGGCTTCGTTTCTATATCTCGGTGAAGATGGTGGGAGGCTTCCCGTTCTCAATGGGGCCGAAGAAGAGGTGAAAGAGAGGGTTCGGAAGCCTGGTACGCAGCCGGATCATCTTTCTGCTGAACGTCTCGATATGATAACTCTGAACAACAGGTCCGTTCGGCTCTCGCTCATCGTTTTTCTTATTCTCCAGCAGCCCTAAAAGGCGCGGGTCTTTTGCAAAGATATAAAAGACGATGTCATCCTCGTCGGTTATCACGTAAGAGCCGTAATAGTAGAGCAGGCTCGGCTGCGGGTTGTATACCGTCTTCCTGAGGAAAAGGAGCTCGAAGGTCATGCTCTTTTCATAAAGGGCCAGCTGTTGTACGCTGTCGCTTGAGTCGGAGACGTATCTCGAGAAGTAGTCCAGCCTTTCGCCGTTGTGGGCAATCGGCCTCATTGTTGCGCACCCAGAAAGGATGATAAGCGCGCCCGCTATAAAAAAAAGCTTTTTCATGTACTCTTCCACGTTTTGCCGTCATACATAATATACTGCGATACAGGGCCCGGTGCAACAATACAAGAGGGTTCATTGCCTGTAATGGCGTTCCATCTTTACCCCGCCGTGAAGGGAACAGCCGGAAATAATGCTTGATATGGCCGCAAGATGGTGTAAAATGGCCAGTAATTACCATGAGGAAGGAGGGCCCCATGAAAGAGAGAGTCAGGGTTGGAGTGATAGGCGCCGGATTTATCGGTCCCGCCCATATAGAGTCGATACGCAGGCTGGGATTCGTGGATGTAGTGGCGCTTTCAACTTCAAAAGAAGACACGGCGAAAGCCAAGGCAAAGGCGCTGTCAATCCCCAAGGCCTTTGGTGACTACAATGATCTTCTGAAGGAGGAGATCGATGTGGTGGAGATCACATCGCCCAACAGGCTTCACTTTCCTCAGGCAAAGGCAGCGCTCGAAGCGGGGAAGCATGTCGTGTGTGACAAGCCGCTCACCATGAACTCAAGAGAGTCCAAAACCCTCGTAGAGCTTGCAGAGAAGAAAGGGCTCGTGAATGCGGTCACCTACAATCACCGGTTCTATCCGCTTGTTCAGCAGTCAAAAGCGATGATTCAGGGAAAGACGCTCGGCCCGATATACCTAATACAGGGAGGTTTTCATCAGGACTGGCTGCTCCTCGACACGGATTACAACTGGAGGGTGGAGGCCAAGGAAGGAGGGGAGGCGAGGGCGGTGGGAGACATAGGGACCCATTGGCTCGATACAATACAGTTTATTATAGGTGCCAGGGTCGAGGCTGTATTCGCTTCCCTGGGAACCGTTATCCCGGTCCGCAAGAAGCCGAAAGGATCGGTGGAGACATTTGCCGGGAAGGAGCTGAAGCCGTCGGATTATGAGGAAATCCCTATTGATACGGAGGACCTCGGGATCGTTCTTTTGAAATTCAGCGGGATTGACACGAAGGCCGTGATGACAGTATCACAGGTGAGTGCAGGGAGGAAGTGCAGGCTTTTCTACGAGATATACTGTGCGAACGGAGCGGTGAGCTGGGACTCGGAAATGCCGAACCAGCTCTGGATCGGGCACAGAGACAAGGCAAACGAGATCCTCGTCAAGGACCCCGTACTCATGGCTCCTGCGGCGAAGCCTTCGGCCCGTTATCCGGGCGGACATGGCGAGGGTTTTCCTGACTCGCACACGCACTGTGCGAGAACGATCTATGAATATATAAGGGAGGAGCGGTACAAGAACGGAAAGCAGCCGCAGTTTCCCACTTTTCGGGACGGACATGCCGAGCAGCTTCTCTGTGAAGCGATACTCGACAGCAACCGCAAGGGGAAATGGGTTGCCGTACGGTATTAGTAGCTGAAAACTACTGGTTCGGAGGAGGTAGGAATCATGAAGATAGGAGTTTTTACAGCTGCGTTTCCCGGACTTTCGTTCGGGGAGGTGGCGGACTGGGCCTCGGGTGCTGGGTTTACTATGCTCGAAGTCGCGTGCTGGCCCGCCGGGGTACAAAAGGACAGAAAGTACGGCGGCGTTGTCCATATCGACGTGAAGTCGCTGGGAAAAGGAAAGGCGGAAGAGATCACGGGTATGCTTTTGGAAAAAGGACTCGGGATATCCTCTCTGGGATACTATCCTAATGCGCTGCATCCCGACCGGGAGGTCCGCGAGCACTCTATCAGGCACCTGAAAGATGTCATTGCCGGCGCCGGCAAGCTCGGTGTCGAGATCGTAGGAACATTTGTGGGAAGGACATGGGACCCGAACGCAACGGGCCGTGTATGGCAGAAAGATATCGATCTCAACTTTGAGCTTTTCGGGAAGATCTGGCCTGATCTCGTTAAGTATGCAGCGGACAACGGCGTGAAGATAGCGATAGAGCACTGCCCCATGATCTGGGCCGACACATGGCCCGGCGGATCGAACCTTCCGTATTCGCCGGCGCTCATGAGACGAATGTTCGATGTCGTACCGGACGATAACTTCGGGCTGAACTTCGACCCGTCACATCTCGTATGGCAGCATATCGATTATATCAGGTTCATCTATGAGTTCAAGGACCGTATCTTCCACGTCCATGCAAAGGACATGGACATCGACCGTGATATGATG
>DATKZJ010000111.1:0-22634 GCA_035527995.1 Spirochaetota bacterium
GTTAAAAGATGGCAGATAAGTGGAGACTGATATACAACCCTGAAGGCGATGCGGCAGACATCCTCGCCTACCCTTCGGCGCTCGTCGAGGGAAGGCTCGCCGGAAAGTACCTGCTCTCAAGAGAGAAACTGCCCGATACCGTTGTCGTCCAGGGGGTAAAGAAAAAGGGAATCCTTGCGGGCGCGGACGTCCATGTGAACAAGGACTCCGCCAAACAGCACGATATCGACGTAGCCTCCTACCCGAGGAGCGGCAGAGGGGGAGCGAAGCAGGCGGAGACCGTCTCTTTAAAGGAGATCATTATAAAATCATCGAGCAAGTTCGATGCCTGCGAGGTGGACCTGGACGACACCGCGGTGCTTCTTTACACATCGGGCACGACAGGAAAGCCCAAGGGGGTAATGCTCACGCACAACAACCTCCTCGGAGAGTTCCAGTGGGTGGAGAACGTATTTCCTCTCTATCCCGAGGACATTATCGTGGGAGTACTCCCGCTCTATCATGTCTACGCAATGGCAGATGTGCTCGTGCCTTCCATATACTTCGGATGCTGTGTGAGCCTCATTCCGCAGTACAGCCCTACGGAGCTTCTGAAGAACGTAACAGAGGTAAAGGCGACCGTACTCATCGCCATACCTTCCATGTATATACATCTCCTCCAGATCAGCAGGTCGAGAAAGACGACCATTCCCAAGTCGTTGCGAAGCTGTATCTCCGGAGGTGCCCCCCTTCCTCTGAAGGTGATAAAGGAGTTCGAGGAGGTCTTTCAGACTCAACTGGTCGAGGGATACGGCCTTACAGAAACCACATCTGCAGTGTGTGTAAACACCACCGGCGAGGGCTATAGACCGGGCTCTATCGGTATCCCGTCTTCATTCGCTGAGATCAAGATATACGACGACGATGGCAGGGAGTTGCCGACCGGTGAGACCGGCGAAATTGTCATAAAGGGAAAGATGGTAACAAAAGGGTACTACAACAGCCCTGAAGATACGGCTGAGGCGATAAGAAACGGCTGGTTCCATACCGGCGACATGGGTTACAAGGACGATGAGGGTTACATCTTCATAACGGACAGAAAGAAAGACATAATCATAAGGGGCGGTTTCAATATCTCGCCGCGCGAGGTCGAGGAGGTTCTGTTTACCCACCCGAAAGTAAGGGATGTATCGGTGCTGGGAGCCCCCGACAAGAGCATGCGGGAGGCTGTGAAGGCGTTCGTCGTTCTCAAAGAAGGAGAAAAGGCCGAGGTGAAGGAGATTATCGATTTCTGCAAAGAACACCTTTCTCCCTACAAGGTTCCGAAGTTCGTCGAATTCAGGGAAGCTCTGCCGAAATCGGCGACAGGAAAGGTGCTTAAAAAAGAGCTGAGAGACGGATATAAAGATGAAAGACTTTTGGAAAAAAACAATAACTAAGTTCACTCGCACGCCTTAGGAGAGACCATTGGTTGACAGGAGCAGTATTGGAAGAACCCTCGAAGAGAGAGCAAAAAAGTATCGTAAAAAACCGGTCCTGCTCTTTGAAGGAAAACAGATAAGCTACACACAGCTCAATGAGAGCGTGAACAAGCTCGCAAACGGACTGAAGGGCCTCGGTATCACAAAGGGCGACAGGGTGGCAATCATGCTGCCGAACATCCCTGAGTTTGTTTATTCCTTCTACGCCCTGCAAAAGCTGGGAGCCATCGCCGTACCTTTTAATACTATGTACAAGGGGCGGGAGGTCCTCCACATACTGAACGACTCGGGCGCCAAGGCGATCATCGCGCTCACGAACTTCGCACCTCTCATCAACGAGATAAAGCCCGATGTACCGACTCTCGAGCACATCATTCTCACGGGAGAGCGCACTCTCGTCTTCGTCCAGCCCGAATCCACCGTCTCCCTGCAGATGGTACACGAGAAGGGTGTTTTCAAGGATGTGGAAGAGGCATACAGGAAGATCGGTGAGATCATAGTTGAGACATTGTGGGCTTTCGGTGTAAAAGACGCGTGGTACAAGCACCGCGGTTCTGTGAGGGTCGGAGGAAAGAAGATAGCGACCTGTATCATCTCGGAGGTGGAAAACCTCGAGGTGGTGAACGTGATCTGCTTCCTCGGACCTCTCGTTACGGATGATTTCTTTAAAGTCATATGGGTCCCCCCGGAGGTGAAGGACAAGGTGCTCGAGCCATTGACCTCCGTTGAGGAGGAGGCCGGAAAACGGCCCGACACCGATGAGTTCAAGAACACGATTCTCGGGATATTCACACAAAAACTCGGAATAGAAATCGAAGAAGGATCGCTGAAGCGCGACGAGCTCTTCGCCTACGAGAAGCAGCGGGCGCTCGCACGCAAGTCGTGAAACTGCGACTCGCTCCCCTGACGTGTACCGAAAAACTTTGTTATATTTTTCACTTTATTAATCATTCCCCTGTTAGTACCTTATGTAAAAGATCCATAATGTGGACAAGCCACATTCTTGATGAAAAAGGCAAAAAAATCAGTATTAAGGTACTAAACTCGAGGAGGGCCGGCACATGAAAAAGGTGGCTATCGGCTGCGACCCCAACGCGGCTGGGCTCAAGGAGATCGTCAAGAAGCATCTGGATGATCTCGGATACAAATACGAGGACTATGGAAGTGGTGATCCCATCTACGCAAACGTCGCCTTTACGGTCGCTGAAGCGGTTGCAGCGGGAAAACACGACCGCGGCATACTGATCTGCGGGACAGGGATAGGGATGAGCCTCGCAGCGAACAAGGTTCCGGGCGCGTACGCCGCGCTCTGTGCGGATGCGTACTCCGCGGAGCGATCGAGAAAGAGCAATAACGCAAACATCATGACCCTCGGCTCGCAGACCATCGGCTCCGAGCTCGCAAAGACCCTCGTAAAGGTGTGGATGGAGTCGGAGTACACCCCGGGCGGGAGGTCGGAACCGAAGATACAGCGCATCTACGAGTATGCAAAAGAACATCACACGTAGGAAAAACAAGGAGCAGTTCTCTATGCTGACACCACAAGAGGAAACCAGGCTGAAACAGATCGCCGTGAAGGTGAGGCAGAACGTGATCCGGCAGATCAAGGCGGGCAGGATGGGACATATAGGAGGCGCACTGTCCATTGCCGATATCGTCACCGCCCTCTACTTCAAGATCATGAGAATCGACCCCAAAAATCCACACTGGGACAGGAGGGACAGGTTCGTGCTATCGGCCGGTCACAAGTGCCTCGCGCTCTACGCAGTGCTGGCAGAGCGTGGTTTTTTCGATAAAACGGTCCTGGACACATACGGCTCACTCGGCTCCAAGCTGCCCGGACATCCGGACATGCACAAGCTGCCTGGAGTCGAGTCCAACACCGGAGCGCTCGGACACGGTCTCTCGATCGCGGGGGGCATGGCTTTGGGCCTGAGGATGGACGGGATCGATTCGAAGGTGTACGTCATCATGGGCGACGGAGAGCTCGCCGAGGGCTCAAACTGGGAAGCGGCCGCTGCCTCGAGCCACCACAGGCTCGCCAACCTCCTCGTGTTCGTGGACCGGAATACCCTCCAGATATCAGGAAGGACCGTCGACGTGATGAGCTACGAGCCGCTGGAGCAGCGGTGGCGGTCTTTCGGGTGGGGCACGAGGGTAATAGACGGCCACGATCTCGGCATGATCGTAAAAGCCTCATCTGAGATCCCGTTCGAAGAGGGAAAGCCGTCCGTTGTGATCGCCAACACCGTGAAATCGAAGGGAATCTCCTTTGCCGAGGACAGAGTCGAGTTTCACTACTGGAAGGTAAAAGAAGGAGAGATAGAAAAGGCAGAGCAGGAGCTGCTGGAGGCCGGGAGGAGGCTTGATCTATGAGCGAGATGAAGGACCCGAGACAGATATTTGGTGAGGCGCTTGTGGAGGTCGGTGAGAAATACAGCAATCTTATTGCCATATCGGCAGACAGTTCGAGCGGATCCGGTATGACCCCTTTCAGGGAGAAGTTTCCCCGGCGTCACCTCGAGTTCGGCATCATGGAGCAGGGTGTGATCGGCTTCGCATCCGGTCTCGCGACAACAGGAAAGATGCCGTTCGTCGTGGCAATCGCCCCGTTTGTAACATCCAGGCCGTTCGAGATGTTCAGGAACGACCTCGGTTATATGAAGCAGAACGTGAAGGTCGTCGGACGGTGCGCAGGCATCTCCTACTCCGACCTCGGCCCCACACACCAGTCTCTCGAAGACGTCGCCATCATCCGGACAATTCCCGGGGTTACAGTGCTCAATCCAGGAGACCCGGTGGAGATAAAACGGGTCGTGCACGCGGCTGCCGCCTTGAACGGCCCGTGCTATATAAAGCTCGGCAAGGAGAAGATGCCGGTTCTATATGAGGATGACTACCCGTTTGAGCTCGGTAAAGGGGTTCTTGTGAGGGACGGAAAAGAGGTAACGATCATAGCAACCGGCAGCGTATTCCCCAGGGCCCACGCCGCAACTGAAATCCTCGTGAAGGACGGGGTCGATGTAAGGCTCATCGACATTCATACCCTCAAGCCCTTTGACCGGGAGGTTGTCATAAAAGCGGCGGAACAAACCGGCAGGATCGTCACGGTCGAGGAGCACTACCTCGCAGGGGGCCTGGGAAGCCTCGTGGCTGAGACGCTCGCAAGGGCAAAAAAGAGCGCCGGAATAGAGATGATAGGAATCGACGACCAGTTTGCGAGTAACGGCCCGTACGAGGAGCTTCTCGGGCTCTACGGCCTTCTTCCCGACCAGATCGTGAAGACCGTGAAGGAGTTTATTACGGAGAAGGTCCCGTCTTGAAGTAACACGGCCCGAAATCGAGATGATTTATCATCTTTCATCGCTCACTAAGATCACACTCGAGGGGCCTCGTGATGAGGGACATTACTTCTTTGTAACAAATCGGATAACAACGTGGCTACATGGTTTAGCCGTTTTGTGTGCTATATGGGTTGTCAGGGATTTGTGCGAAACGGAGGCTGTTTGCGATCGAAGACTTTTTCAAACTCCCTTCCTGCCCTTCCACTCTTAAACGGCAGATTTTCAGAGACCGAAAGCTTCAACTGCTTTTCCAAACTCTATCATAAAGTATACACCTGCCGTATACTTTTAACTCGAGATATAGTTACTATCTGCATACCCCGCCGTACTGCTCAGGTCTCCTGTCCCTGAAAAAAGCAAGCTTGCTTTTAGAGTCCCTGATCTTCGCAATATCGATATCCGCGGTGATGATGCCCTCCTCTTCAGGGCCGCACCGTGCGATGATCCCGCCGTTGTGGTCCACGATGAAGCTCGATCCCAGAAACTGTATCTTCCCTTCTGTTCCAGACCTGTTCGCGCATGCGAGGGCGAAACAGTTCGAAAAAGCGTGGGCCTGCATCTCGAAGAACCATGGTCCTCCTGCTTCTTTCGGTGTTGCAGATGCGACGCAGACGATATCTGCTCTCTTTAGGCCGTAGATCCTCGCGCTTTCCGGGAAGTGGCGGTCGTAGCACAGCATGATTCCGATACGCGCACCCCCCGCCTCGAAGACAACGTGTCCGAGGTCCCCCTTTTCGAAGTAGTACGGCTCGTGGATCGTCGGGACCGTCGGTATGTGGAGCTTTCTGTATTTTCCGATGAACCCACGATCTGAGTCGATCACCGCTGCAGAGCAGAAGTACCGGCCGCCATCCTTTTCAAAGAGAGGCGCAATCACTATGGTACCTCGCCCCTGTATGATATCCTCTATCCTTCCTGTCGTCTCTCCGGGGATAGCTTCTGCAAGCCCGAAGTACTGTTTTTTCTCGTACTGCGGGAAGTAGACCGTGTTGAAGAGCTCCTGAAGGACGATGAGATCGGGTTTGTCGTCGAGGGCCTTCCTGATGAGAGAGAGCCCCTTGTCAGTTACAACTTCTTTTTCTTCTGTCTCGAACTGTACTACAGATACGATCATGACACCTCCTTAGCATAGACGTTTACAAGGCGCTCCTCGAGCGGTGCATCGGTGAAGTAGAGCCACCCCTCTATGTGTCTCTCCTGATAAAGATTGGCGAAAGAGCTGCCGTAGCTTGCGACCTGCTGCCTGTACCTGCTCACCAGTGCTCCGAGCCTCCTCTCCCCTTTCACCTCGTCAGTCTTGAAATCGATGATCCTTATGCTTTCACCGAATACCACCCTGTCCGCCCTGCCCATGAGGTTTTTGTACTGCGAGGAGAGCGTATCGACCTCCGATACGGCGTTATCGCCAAAGTACGGTTCAAGCCGCCTATCGGCGATCGTACCCTCAAGAGACCTCTTCGCTTTCATCTTCGCCCTCTGCCTCTCATCTTTCGTGTACTCGGAACCTACCATGACGCATGCCCTCTCTATTAAAGCATCAACCTCATCGGGCGAAGGGATCTTCTTTGACATCTCGAGGGCTTTGTGGAACAGGAGGCCTTTGAGCAGCCCGATCCTCTTGTGTCTTATATCAAGCGAAGCAGGCACGAGATCCTCCTCGGCGAATCCGGAAGGCTCAGGTCCCGGTTTCAGAACGTGCCGTTCATAGGCGTGTTCCACATGCTCCTTTTCTTTTTCGCTCGGCACTACCCGTCCGACTTTTTTTCTGTACGTCAACTCTTCCCTGCTGAAGTTTTCGTCAAAGCTCGAAAGCATGACGTCTCCGACGGTCTCTCCCTTACCAGCAACCGGGAAGATCGCGAGGTTCTCGCGGGCCCTCGTCAGGGCGACGTAGAGAATGTTGAGCTCGTCGATCCGGTGCTCCCGGTTGTTTTCTTCTATGACGGTCTGCATCTGCCGGCTTTCACCGAGCCAGTCGACATACCTGGGGCTTGCAATCCCGTACCGGTCCACACGCCCTTCCCGGTCTCTTGTATAGAGGAGTGACCCCTCGTGCTTCAGCTTGAACTGCTGCGAAAGGTACGGTACTATCACGGTATGGTACTCGAGTCCCTTCGACTGGTGTATCGTCTGAATAGTGACTCCCCGTCCGGCCCCGGATTTGATAGGTAAAACATCCCGGTTCTCCTCGATCCATAGGGCAAAACGCTCGAGCGTAGGAACTTCCGGCCGATCCTCAAAGAGATGGGCAACCTCGAGGAGATCGAGAAGCGGCTCGCGGCTTTCGGTATAGGCACCGAGAACGTCATACTCATCGTAGGCGCGCCATAGAAACTCGGAAGGAAGCATGTGTCGTGATCCTTCGACGAGAGAGCGTATTCTCCCAGCGAGGTCCGGGACCCTCTTCTGCAGCATCTCAAAGGTTATATCGCCGAGGGCTTCGAGCTCCCCGTAAGGAAGGCCAGCCATACGAGACCTCAGAAAGCCGGCAAGGAACAGAGGCTCGGCCGGGCTGATGCAGAGCTTTATGAGGTTCACGATGTCCAAAACAGCCGGGTCTCCAAGCAGCAGGCTCCTTCCCGCCGTCCTGTACGGTATACCGTTCGATAAAAACAGGGACTCGATCTCCTTCGCCTCAGCGTTCCTCCTGCACAGCACTGCGATATCGCTCAGGGCCACTCCTTCTCTTTCAAGCTCTCTTGTCTTCTCCAGGACACCGGGAAGAACCTCTTCTTTGCTTTCAAACCGCTCTATGTGGAGATGGCCTCTGTCCTTTCCCCCATGGCCCGGGGGTAAAGCCTGTGTTTCATAGCCGTAATCCGGAAACACCCTCTCCTTTATCTTTTTGAATATTCCGTTGACGAACTCCAGCAGGACCCTGTTCTGGCGGTAGCTGTATTCGAGGCTGTGCAGGGGAAGATCGAGATCTTCTCTCACCTTTTCAAAGAGCCACGGCTCCCCTCCTCTGAAACGGTATATGGACTGCTTTACATCCCCGACATAGAAGAAGTTGCCGCCGTTTCTTACGGCCCTGCTCACGAAGTGTCTCAGAACCTCCCACTGCGATTCCGACGTGTCCTGGAACTCGTCAATGAGCACATATCTGATCCTGGAGTCCAGCCTGTAGTCGATATAATCGTAATCGGAGATTTTTTCAAGAAGCCCAAGGGCGCAGGTCTCGAAATCGTCGAAGTCCACACTCCTCCTGCTTCTCTTTCGCTCCTCATAGAAAGAGTGTATGCGCCTGAAAATCTCGAACCAGGTATCGATGTAGTAGTCCATCTCGGAAGCGAGATATCTCCTCGTCTCTTGTCTTACGAAGCTGAAGGTGTCTTTAAACCGCGAGGCTATTTCCTCTTCGATGTGCCCGGTCATCGTCTTGAGGTACCGGATAGGCCCCTCCTCCTCGGATCGTTTCAAGGCCGGAAGCTCCCAGAGGGTCCTGGGGTTTTTGTATTCGAAAAACAGGGTGAGCTTATTCAAAAAAGACCTGAGGTTTTTATTGTCCCCCCACTCCTCGAGGTATGAGGAGCAGACAGAGGTTAATAGCTCCACACTGCGCAGAATCTCTCCGGACCGCATACCATCCCTTCTTTCTTCGTACTCACGCAGAACCCTTAAGCTTCTTTCTTTCTCACTTCCCAGGAGGTCTCTCAGGATGAACTTCTTCTTTTCAACATTGGTGTAGATCTCCTGGATCGCCCTCGCCGTTCTCGCCCGGCCTTCCCTGTAGGCCCGTATAAACCTAAGAATGCGCTCAAAGAGATCAAAATCTGCTGCGAGAAGACCGTAAAAATCCTCGAACGCCTCTTTTAGAACCCCCTCTCTCTCCTTTTCGTCTATGATCTTGAGATCCAGCATGAACCCCGTTTCCTTCGGGAACAGGCCGATAAGACCGCCGAGAAAGCTGTGTATCGTTGAGACACGAAGCAGGCTGAACTTCTCGACGAGCTCGAACCGCAGGAGGCGGGCCATGCCTGCGAGCTTTTTTTCCTCGGCTTTCAGGAGATCTGCGTAGATCTTTGTCTCGGCCTTTTCTCCGCGCTCCAGGGCAGAGAGCCGTTTAAAAAGGCCGTCGCGGATCTCGTTGGCGGCAAGTTTTGTAAAGGTAATTGCAAGGATCTCGTTCGGAGAAACGCCTGAGAGGAGCATTCCGAGGAGCCTCGTGGTGAGCGCAAAGGTCTTCCCCGAACCCGCCGAGGCGGAAAGCGCGTAAGAGGAATTTGGATCGTACGATTGAAAATCGTACGATCTTTGATCGTCAGACGACCGGTTTTCCGGTCCCGGGTCAAAAAGGTTGCTCATGCTTCATATATCCTGCATATGTTGTAGTATGGACAGTACACGCAGTAGGTCATATCGTTTGCCAGTGAGAGCTCGGTCCGCTTCTCAAAATCAGCGAGGAACCCCATGAGGTGGCTCTCGAAATCGTCCAGGTACCGTTCCGCTTCATCCGCTTTTACGATGATCTCGAAATCTCTTTTCTTCGAGAGATCGAAATAGCCGAGCCCCTTTATTGCGCGGCCGGGAAAGCTCTTTCTGAAGAGGAGCCCGTAGAACCCGAGCTGTACCTCCATGTAGTCCCCTTCAGGAAGGTGGTCTCTTTTTGCCGGAATCTTCCCAGTCTTGTAATCGAGAATCGTGTAGCCCCCCTCCTTCGACCTGTCTATCCTGTCTATCCTCCCCGAGAGGGTGTAGGCCCAGGCCTTCACCCTGAACTCTCGTTCAAGCCATTCTACGCACACCTCATCGCCGCGCCTGAATCGCTCGTAGTCCCTCCGCAGCGCCTCTTTGAGGTTCTCCAACAGTATCCTCCTGGCGAGGACCTCCTCTTTCGTCCCGAAGAGGCCGTCTGTAAAGAGTGCCAGGAACCTGTCGTGCAGCTGAGCTTCGAAACTTTTGAACGAGGGAAGGTTCTTGAAGTCCAGCTCCCTGTAGAGATCACGCAGTAGAAGATGAATCTTACTTCCAACGACGTCCATTTCTATCTCTTTTTTTAAGGTCTCTTCACCTTCGATCTTCAGCACCTTCGCGATGTAGTACTGGGTCTCGCACCTCTTCAGCCTGTGTATGTCGAGTCTGCTGTAGGTGTCGGACTTTTTTTCAAGCAGAGGGTGTTTGGCCGCCTTTGTATGATCCGCCGATTCGCGTCCGGCAAACGGAATCGTGTAGGGAAGAGGCCTTTCAGGCTCTGAAGACAAGAGCTGGCAGTACCTGCTTCTCACCTCGAACTCGCCTGAAAACTCCCTTATAGGTATGAGAAACGCATGCTCCGAGGCGTCGAGGAGTCTCTTGAGATAGTAGAACTCGAGCTTTTCCCTGTCCTGCAGGGACGAAAGCCCGAAAGCCTGCTTCAGGTCCGCCGAGAAGAAGATGTCGGACCGGGGCCTGGTGGGGAAGTATCCCTCGTTGAAGGACGGAACGACGACAGTCCTGAAGGTTACACCCCTCGTTTCGAGGAGGCCGATGATCTGTACTCCGCTTCTCAGGCTCCCCTGAAGGGTGTACCTCTTGGTTTCCGCGTGATTGAGGAATATTTCGAACGGCCGTTCACTGAATTTAATGGTTTTATAACTATTTTCCCCGGAAGCGGATTTTGGGTCGGACTGCTCCAGGTCTCCGAGTTCAGATAACTCCAATGCGCTCTCGAGAAGCATGTCGCGGACCGTGTAGAACTCGTACGGTTTTTTTCCGCCCAACATATCGAACAGCTCTATCAGCCTTTCATAGAGGTCCCCGAAATTTCTACAGCCGTAGAGGTTTTTTAAAAATCTGAGGGCTTCACCGCTTCTCTCATCGAGAAGCGAGCTCTCCAGCGATCGAATATTAAACACCCGCCAACTCACGACCCTTTCCCGAAGGCCCTTATACTCTCTTCTTCCTGAAAGCTCGCAGAAGAACTCGCTTCTCACAAGCTCCAGGAGAACAGAGGTGTCCATCCCGGAATCGAAGAAAGTACTGACAAGACGAAGGAATACGAAGACGGGCGCTTTCTTGACAGAGATCCCTCTCGTATAGTTCGACGTTATCCTTAGAGAGTCGCACGACCTCTTCACCATCTCGCACACAGTAGGATCGATGTTGATCACTGCTATCTCGTGCGGAGAGACTCCCCGGGAGATCTCCCGGCTTACGATTGACATGACGAGCATGACCGTTTCGATCCGCGTGGACGATTCGTGAAGGTGAAGCTCGGCCTTTTTTTCAGCGCTTTTGCCCGCTTTTTTCGGGAGACCTTCCGGTGAGCGAAAACTTATCAGCCTCGAAAAGTCATGGTCATCCGTATCCTGGTAGATGACGTGGAGTTTGTCCTCGATCGCACCGAACAGTCTCTTCTCGTTCACCGTCATGAGGAGAGGTGAGATGAACACCACGTCGTCGTATCTCGAGAAGACTGTTTCTATCTCGCTTTTGCCGACCTTTTTCAAAAGAAAGCTCGTGTCGTACAGCCCGCTTCTTTCCTGGAGCTCATTGTAGCCGGAGTAGATCCTGCGGAATATCTCAAAATGCGTGCCGAACCGGTCGTAGTAACCGCCGGGGGCGCTACCCTCGAGATCTATCTCCATGCGGTTGATCTCTTCGAAGGAGCGGAACAGCCCGGATGCGAGCAGCATAAACGAAGAAAAGCTCGAAAGCATATTCATTCCGAACAGATCGTCGAACCCCTCTGTGTGTACGCACGCATGGTACAGCGTGGAGAGCTTCTGCATCATGTTTGCACGCTGAAGTCCTGTATACGCGGTGAGAGAATCGATGAGCTCGTCTATCTTCACCATCGTTGGAGAGATGGCGTCCTCCCTGCCGAACGCCCCCAGTATGGCCGCCGCCATATAGACCTTGAACCTCTCAGTCGGAGTGACGATAAGCGTCTGTGAGGGAGCGAGCTTATTCTCTTTAATGTAAGCCGCTGCGAACTGTGACGGGTCCTGACGGAAACCGAGCGGGACGAATCTCATCGACAAAGGTCCTCGAGGTTTGGCGCTACATACCCTGAAATATACCCCTTCACCACGCCCGATGCAAGGACCAGCCACTCTTCAACGAGTTTTTTAAGGCCCTCCGGCGGGTCAATCGCAGCCACCTCTGCGGGGGAGAGGAACCGCTGCCCATTCTCCAGCCGGTCAGCGAGCAGACATCGCCATTCGGCAAAGAGCGGGTAGAAGAGCCGTTTCGCCCTCTTCCACCCTTTTTTCAGGTCCCTCCTCAGGTTTTCAATTGCGATACTCGGCGCTTTTCTTATCGCGTCGACGAGCCACTCGGTGCCGTGCCAGAGGTGGTAGCCTGTGTAGCGCTCAAAGCTGTGATGGTAGTTGAAGGCAACGACGGAGAGCCCTCCCATCCGCTTCAGCGAGAAGATCACTTTCAGCAAAAACTGCTCTGAAAACGGCTTCTGATGAAAGGGGGTGAGAAGGTCCTGGATGTAGTGAATCGCACGCGCACTGAACCGTACTCCCCAGTAGATATCGCCGGCATTAAAAGCACGGCGGGCGAGCCCTGAGAAGTGAAGAGCCCTTCTATGAGCGGCCCCTGCCCTGAACCCGAAGAGTGCGTAACGCATGTGCCTGTATCCCTGGCTGCCGCCTGTGAGCCACTGGAAAGGGGAGACATGTATCTCCTCGTCCATCCCCCAGTCCGGCTCGGCGGAGTAGAGGGCCACTGTCTTCCCTGTCGTTACCCCGTTGCCTTTCGGTGCATTGTACTCTACAAAATCAGAGTAATATCTGTCCTCGTCGATCATCGGGTCGTCTGAAGCGACTGAAGGGCGCTTCCCGTCACGCATCTCCATCTTTGCCTTTGGGTTATAGGTGTCCCGGTCATACGCCTCGTAGACGTAGGGAGTAATCTCTATTCCTGCGTCGCACGGCAGCGCGTCTTCTGCACAAAGGAAAGTGTGTACATCGTGGGCTATCATGGAGACTCGAACTCCTCCCGTACGGTGATGATGTTGAGCGGCGGCGCCGGCAGAAGCTTCAGCATTTCGTTACGCCTTGAGACCTGCCAGCGGGCGTTCTCCTGGAGAACTGCGTTCACCCCCCCGTAGATGTTTGCGACGTAGAGGACCCCCTCTACTCCGGCGAAAACCCAGCCTGCAGCGTCTATGTCGTTAGTGAAGCACACGACAGAGAGCGTGACAAAGGTCGCATTTATAAGAAGGCTCTTCAAGCCGTCCCACGGCCGTCCTGCGTATATGTGGCCGATGCCAGGCACGATCGACAGAAATCCACCGAGCACCGGGCTTTTTGCCCTGTGTCCGATAGTCTTTTCGAGCTCGGCTCGCAGGAGGCCTGCGGTATCCGACGGTATGGCAAGGGATTTGTCGAGCTCCTGGAGCGCATTCTCCCAGTCGAGGTTGTAGATGCTGAGAGAGACAGCCATCGAGTCCGTGTAGCGCTGCAGGCTCGAATCAATGTCCGGGCATAGAGCGTCGATGCGCCCCCTCTCCACCAGAAAGTCGTTCTCCCTCCGCTGCCTGAAGAGGATACTGAGGGTGTGGAAACTCGACTCGCAGGAGAGACGGGAGTACCGTTCTTTAAAGGGGCTGTACTCCACAGAGCGCTGCACCTCTTCGAGGAGGAGAAGTGCGCTCCCGTACCTCTCTTCATTTGCGTAAGCGAGCGCCAGGACGAGCCTGGCGTACGGGGTGCGGTGCTCGTCGGGATTGTGGTAGATATACCGCTCGAGCTCCATAATCGACGCCCCATAGTTCCCGCGCCTGAAGAGATAGAGTCCGTAATCGAGGTCGCATTCGGCTTCAGCCGCCTGCCATACCCCGGCAGCAAGGAGGAAGAGCAGAATAAAAATTGGCCGTTTTATCATTCTAGAATACCCAAGTAGACTGTCATTGCGAGCGTGTTGATCAGACCTATTTAATGTCTGATCCACTAAGCGAAGCAATCCGCGCTGATATATATTGTGTAACATTATTACCGAATTTTATCATGTTTCGGGTACAAGAAAGATTGCTTCGTCCTTGTTAAGTCCACGCCTTTCTTCGGCTGATAGTTTCACACAATTTCGATATATAATCTATCTTTTGTAGTAGTCCATTGCTTCGAATATGTAGTTGTGATACACGGGGTCGGAGTAGCTTCCCCGCTCATCTATGAGATCGTAGTAAACCATCGAGGCAGGGTCCTCCCTGTACACCATGCGGTCCACGACCATAATGCTCCCCCAGATGAATCCGTACTGTTTTACCGCCTCCCTGTAGAAGGCTGAGCAGGTCGGGTAGTACAGGCACCGCGCCCCGTCATGCTGTGAGATGTTCTCCTGATAGAACCGTATCGCCTTCTCTATCCCGGACTCTTCTTTAGGCTGCTCGTTAACGAGCACGTCGTACGCAGTCTCTTCTGCCATCAAGGGCATAACATTCACAAGAGAGAAGAAGAGGAGGGCCGCTGCCAGGGGTTTCATGGCAAAATGGTATTGGGAGGAGGCATAAAAAGCAACAAAAATCAGAAGATGATAGTTACACGAATTATCTCTGGATTATAGAGGTTAGAAAAAGTTGCAATAGCGGATAAATAGTATAATAATTGGTATATAAGGAGTGATGTTAGTATAAGCTATATTTGCATATGATTCCATATTGGAGTTTTATACGAAATGGGACGGATATAAATAAGTTAGGCGAAAGCCCTGTTATTATGGGGTTATTACAAGATGAGAAATGATGAATATTATAAAGCAATAGCGAAAACCGCAGAGAATTGGCGTAGACAGAATGTTTTTTCCTTGCAAGAGGTAACCCGCTTGGCCACGATGGTACAGCCCGCCTACATAAGCATGCTGAGAGATCTGGAAAAGAGTATGGTAGGATTTAGGACCTTGCAGGAGCAGATACGTTCTCTTAGTACTTCAATTCCACGTATCGAGCCTGCACTGGAACAAAGCATTAGTGAAGCCAACTTCCAAATGAGCGCTGTACTTGCGTCGCTTAAGCCCTATCAAGATTTTGCCAAAAGGCTCCAAGAAGACCAGCGGAGATGGGCTGAATCGCTTAAAGCTTCTATTGGTGCATTATCTCAAGTGACAGGGATTGCAGCCATGATTAGAAGAGACTTTTCTCTGATGGCAAGTTCTGCTCTTTTCGCTCAACAGTCAGTTGCACGTATCAATTTTCAGGCGATTGGGGAGGTGGCCAAGATCGCAGATCATATGAGGGCAGCTTTATGCCAACCACTCTTAGAGATGGCTGATTCGTATCGATCTCTCTGGGACTCATTTAGTGTCGATTCTCAAAAACTTTTCTCGGTTCCATTAGTGGTAACCAAAATACCGAGTATTGAAATGTACCTTGCTTTTCACCAGGCAGAAGTATCAACGGTAGAAGCCGAAGTTCTGCCCGAAGAGGAAGAATTTCTTACTGAAATTGAACCGAGCGTACAACACATGCATGGGCTCATTGCATCCATTGATGGGCAGTTACTTCCCCTATATCAAGGTGCAATCGATGCCATTACATCTAACAATGTTGATCGTGTTCGTCATGCTATTACTTCGCTGAGAGAATTATGCACACACATACTCCACAAACTTGCGCCTGATGAAGCCTTCTTCAAGTGGAATCAGGACGAGTCGAATCTGTATAATGGTCGCCCTACACGCAAGGGACGACTAAGCTATATTTGCAGAAACATCAACTATGGTACATTCACCACGTTTGTTGATCAGGATATCTCAGTAGCTCTTACGTTTCTCGATTTATTACAAAAAGGTACCCACGCAATTAAAAAACTATACGATGAAAGGCAAATGAAGGCGCTACTTATTAGAATGGAGTGTTTACTTGATTTCATTATAAGGATTTCACGAGATGGCTAAACGTAAACATTTTGTGGGGCCTTCGCCTAACACGTTGTTTGTGGCAAGCTTACGCTTGCCCAAATTGCCCTTCGGGCAACCTCACAAACACCGATATCGTTAGACGAAATAGCAGCTTTAATATATTAGGGGGATCAGATGAGAGATCCTATCAAATGGTTTGAAGAAGCTATTGATTCAGGAAAATATAAAAAGGAAGTAATTGCTAAAATAATAGCATGTATTTCTGAAGATAGATTTAATATTAATGAATTCATAAATTGGGTATCTGAACAATTAGAAAAAGATATGGGTAAGAATTAATATGGGAGAAATTCAAAAGATCACCATTTCTGGATTTCGTGGTGTAAACACACCTCCTTTAGAACTTAACTTTAAAAAGGGGCATTCTTTTCAATCAATGATGATTTATGGTCGGAATGGTAGCGGAAAAAGCTCTATTGTTGATGCATGGGAATGGCTATACTCTGGTAAGATAGAGTATCTTTCCCGAGAGGGAGCAGGCCCACAAGCTTATCCTCACAAAGAAGCGAGTGAAGGACAAGCATACATAGAGGTTGAATTCACGGATGGTAAAATTGGAAAGATTAAGATGGAATATGATCCGAATCGAATTACACATCCAATAATCGAAGGCAACCTACCAAATTTAAGGGAACGTATTCCACATCCTTGCCATTTAAGATATAGAGACCTAACTGAATTTGTTTATAAGAGGAAAGCGGAAAAGTATGAAATCTTGTCACAGTTTATGGGTTTTGCAAATGCACTTAATATTCAAAATGATTTACAGAAATGTGCGGGACGATTAGAACAAGAATTAGAAATTTTACAAAAAGATAGCGATAGGCTTGTAGACGATTTTCGAGAAGTCTCAGAAGAGGAACCTAAAGATATCGAAAATTTCATAAAAATCATAAATACTATATTCGATCGTCAAGGTATTGCACCTGTAAAAGAATTAACTGAAGTAAAGGCAAGCATTGAAAAATTAAGAGAGCAAGTAGAAGAGGACGAAAAGAGCCAGAAACTTTCGCTATGGAAAGAGATTCAAGGAATTATTAATCGATTCTATCCTGTGGGAGACATACGCTTAAATATTTCTGAATTTCAGAAAGACCTTATAGCATTTAAACGAGATGAAGAGGAAATATCAAAACTCATTCTTTTAGATTTATACGAGAAAGGTATAGAAGCTCTCGAATCTCTAAAAATATATGATAAGTGCCCTTTATGCGATCAACCTTATGAAGGTAATTTAATCGAACATATCAAAACTAAACAAGGTCACCTAGATAGATTAAGTAAAAAAAGAAATGAGCTTGATACTAAAAGGAAAACACTGCTTTCATCAATTGATGAGATTATTCAGAAAATTGATTCTGCTAGTTCGAATTTGGAAGAAAAAAAGCTGGAGCCACCCCTTGTTGAGTTCAAGGAAAATTTGATAACTGTAAAACCACTGTTGAAAGATTGTAAGGGTATGCTAGAAACAAAGATAGAAATCATAGACAAAGAATTTGATTTTACTACGAAGGTAAGTACAGAGGGGTATAAATCCTTACTAGCGTCTGAAAGTGAAATCAGTGAAAAGATTGTAAGACAAGTCGAAATCCTAGAAAAAGACGAATCACGGAGGTCATTAGTTGATGATTTCCAGCGGACAAATAATTTGCAGAATAGTTTCATGAATTGGGCTCGATTAAATAAAAAATTCGAAACGCTTGAAGAAATAAAGGATGACTTTGAAAAGATACGAGGTGACTATGTAGAAGAAACTAAAAGGGGTGTCCAAGCCTCCTTCGATAAAATTTCTTCTGACCTTACTAATTATTTCAAGACTCTAGAGAAGGATTGCGAAGTTGTTGCCAATCCTAAAATCAAACTGTTTTCTGAAAAAGATAAGGCGGTTGAGCTTGAAATTATATTTGGTGGCGATCCTATTAGTCCTGCTTATAAGATATTAAGTGAATCACAGCTTAATAGCTTTGGACTTTCAATATTTTTAGCTTCTATTAAGAATTTCAACACCGATTTCAAATTTATCATCCTTGATGATGTCATAAATAGTTTCGATGCTTATAAAAGACCGCGTGTAATTAATTTATTAGAAGAGCACTTTTCTGACTATCAGATTTTACTTCTCACTCATGATTCAATTTGGCTGGATCGCCTTCAAAGAAGCTTTCCACAGTGGATAAGAAAACACTTTTTTGGTTGGGATTATGCTATAGGTCCAAGGATCGAACCTGGGAAAAATAGTTACGAGCAAATAGATGAGTTCCTCACAAAGGATAATCCTACGGAGGCTGGGCGAACATTTGGCGTGTATTTAGAATGGATACTCCAGCTACTTTGTGAAAATTGCGAAGCCTTAATGAAATATAACAGAAGGAATGAACATAGCCTTTCTGAACTTTTCCAATCATTTAGAGAGAGATTAGAGAAGAAATTAAAGACAACCCATTCAATTGTTAAATTAATATCTGATTTTGAAACTGATACAGGATTCAGGAATTTCTGTGCTCATTGGAAAGACCCCGAAATACCTTACACTTCATCAGAAATTGGAGAGATTGTTGAAAGATGGAAGAATATAGAGACCAAAATCGAGTGTGATAATTGCCACAAATATATAAGATATGAGAAAGTGGATGGATATGAACATGTTTTCTGCCCTTGTACAAAACTAAACCTTAAGTTAGATAAATACTATAAATGAATATCACCAAATTTTGCTATTATAGAATTTCCGGGGACATCATACTCTGGGACACCTTGCCTGGAGACATCATATCTGGAAAATAGGGACAGACCCCGTTTTTCAGGGCGTATCTACTTTTTAAACGAAATTCGCATATATCTCCATGATGGAGTTTTATACGAAATAGTGCCGCATAGATTTTTAATTCTTTATAAGGAGAGTAAAAATGCCAGCGTATATCATTGCCCTGCAAGTTATCAATGATAGAGAAGAGTTGAATAAATATCGAGCCCTTGTTCATGATGTGTTGGATAAGTATGAAGGCAAGATAATAATTAGTAATGAGGATGTGGAGACTCTTGAAGGTAAATGGCCATACACAAAAACTGTGGTGATTCGTTTTCCATCAATGGAGCAAGCCAAACGCTGGTATGAATCAACGGAATATCAAGATATAATACAGTACCGTCTTCGTGCCACAACTACCGATCTGATATTGGTTGATGGTAGGGCTTGATTTCTCTTTCTCATAAATGAATTTCAGGTATATTGCGGCATTATTTCATAAAACCACAGTGTAGCAGGCTAAGAAACACTTAGTGCTCCGACGCTCAAACAGGTTGTTGATTCACCTTTGCTTATATTACTGCTTTTGTCCTCTTCAAGCAATTTGCCTATAATCCAACATCGACTTCGTTTATAATGGGAACGGTATGAAAAACCTTGCTTGGCGGATTATCTTTCAACCTAGTAAATCACAACGCCCTTTGACGATGCTGTACTACGATGCTGTGCTTAGCCGTTGACAATTGTATTGCTTCCAGTATACAATAAACATCCGAAGTGGAATATAGATTTCAATGATCACAAAGAGGTTAAAAATATGTACGGGTGTCTTAAAAACAAAGGTGCTCTGCTAGTGTCAATGATCTCGATCATCGCATTGTCTGCTATTAGCTATCCAATTCATGCTGATAATATCGACACGATAGTAGACCTTTGGGATCAAGTCGAAGCGCCGGCGGCAGTTGAGTTAAAACCGGTTACCATCGTCCCCGGTGAAACAGCATTCCTGGTATTAGATATACAACAAGGCGTCTGCAATTCTCAGAGAAGGCCACGGTGTGTTGAGTCTGTTCCAAAGATAAAGATCTTTTTAGAGAAAGCTAGAGCAAACGGCATCACGATCGTTTATAGCCTTACAAGCAGCGGTACTCCATCAGATATACTGACCGATGTGGCACCTCACACTAACGAGCCAATAGTCAAGTCAAGCGTAGATAAGTTCTACAATACCGAATTGGAGTCCATTTTACAACAGAAAGGCATAAAAACGGTAATAATTGCTGGCACAACTGCTGAAGGCGCAGTACTACACACAGCGACCGGGGCCGCTATTCGAGGGTTCCAGGTCATTGTACCGGTTGACGGGATGTCTGCAGGTACTCTCTATGCGGAGCAGTATACAGCTTGGCATCTTGTCAACGCACCTGGATCGCGGCGAAGGACGACTCTTACTAGCTTCCATTTGATTGGTTTCTGATAAAAGACTTCAGCAAGTCGAAATGTTAATAACATATAAGGGGTCAGGTCTACACATTTAAGAAAAATATCAGAAATGTTAAGGAACAGGTGTATACTTTACAAACTTTTAAGAAATAGAGACAAATATAAGCATCGAATTTCCAAATCACCACCCCCTGTCGCCTGCGGCTCAAAGTGAGGCCTTCGGCTCAAATCGAGTCTTCCAACCACGATGCCCTTCCAGTCGTTGACGCCTACGGCGTCAACTTGA
The DNA here is from genome assembly GCA_035527995.1 of Spirochaetota bacterium. Lineage (GTDB taxonomy): Bacteria > Spirochaetota > B62-G9 > B62-G9 > DRHN01 > JAFGTF01. The sequence continues at coordinate 20,128 of DATKZJ010000111.1, forward strand.
ACGAAGTGACCGGAGGGATGAAGAGAGGGTCTTCAAATCGGGTTGCCAGTATGACATTATGGATCCGAACATAGAGAAAAGTTATCAACAGGGAACAGGCGTATACTTTTTAAACTTTTGAAAAACAGGAGCATCGCCTGTTTTTTCGATATGGTCTGAGACCTGATATTGCAGGCTAATCGCCGGCTTTAAAAAATAGAGACATCGTACCCGATTCATGTAATAATTAATCGTGCCCTTGTATCAAATAAAAAAGTTTGATTATACCCCCATCCTCGGATGGTCTTTGTCACGGTACGACATCTTTCAAACGTGTAAGCGCCGTTATTACTATACCTATTATTCAAAGTTCGATAACGAATACTCCACTGATAAAATCCTTTTCCTCAGAGAGATGATCTCAGCGCCTCTGGCAGTGGGGAATGTGGCTCATGAAATGATAAAAACACTGCTGAGAAGACTGCTGAAAGACGAGGGTACAATCAGGAGAAATAAATTTTTTAATTATACTTTTAGAACTCTCAAAGAGTACTGCAAAAACAACACGTTCAGAGAAACATATTATAAGGAAGCTTCGAAAATAGATATTTTAGCGATAGAAGATGATGTAAAACTATGTCTTAACAACTTTTTAGACAGCAATAGAGTGACTTGGTTAACAGGTAGAGCTATCAAAACCAAGAAAGACTGGATATTGGATCCGCCGGGTTACGGTGAATCGAGGATTGATGACCTGAAAGTCTACTCCAAGGTCGACTTTCTGTTCCCGGCTGATGACAGTATATATATTATCGACTGGAAGACCGGCAAGCCGTTGGAACAAAAACATTACAAACAGTTGCTTGGGTATACCTCCTGGGCCTCTTACCATCTGAACATTGCCCCTGATAAAATCATCCCGGTCGTCGCATACCTGAAACCCGAATATGAAGAGAAGGAATACGAATTTACTGAAGATGATATGAAGGTGTTTTTTTCCTCGATAAAAGGCGAGACATCCGAAATGTATGAATACTGTTCAGATATAGAAGAAAATATTCCAAAACAAAAAGCGTCCTTTATTAAAACAGATAACGACAAGATATGCGAAAACTGCAACTTCAGAGAACTTTGTTTTAACTAGTAGAAAAGTTATCCCCAAGGGACAGGCGTATACTTTTGAGAAATAGAGACAGATACAAGCATCGAAGTCTCGAATCATTACCCCGCCATAGTACCGCTTTTTTCTGCCCGAAGATAGAGGAGGACGCACCGTGAAAATCCGTGACATCGTTCCAGTAGCCATGGGACAGAAAGAGGCGGATGTCATTCTCAGCAACGCCAGTATCGTCAACGTATTCACAGGAAAAATTGAAGAAGGAAACATCGCCCTGTTTCGAAAGCGGATCGCCGGCATCGGTGATTATCATGAAGGTAAAAAGGTAATCGACCTGAAGGGCCGTATGATCCTTCCGGGCTTTATCGATGCGCACCTCCATATCGAAAGCTCCATGGTCTCACCGCGAGAGTTCGCAAGGGCGGTGCTTTCCAAAGGCACTACCACGGTGATCGCCGATCCCCATGAGATCACCAATGTGCTCGGAATCGAAGGGCTGGAGTATATGATCCACTCTACGGAGGGGATCCCCCTCAATGTGTATATCGCCCTCCCTTCCGCAGTGCCAGCCACCTCCATGGAAACCTCAGGTGCCAGGCTCGGCCCGGAAGACATGGTAAGCCTTGTTGACAAGTATCCTCAGCGTATCATCGCCCTCGGCGAGGTCATGAACTTCCCCGGGGTGCTTCACACTGACCGGGAGCTCATCGCCAAAATCGAAATCCTGCGCCACGAATACAAGAAGATCGACGGCCACGCTCCGGGTTTGAGCGGTAAAGAGCTGAACGCCTACATCGATGCGTTCATCCGCTCGGACCATGAGAGCACAACCGCACAAGAGGCCCTGGAGAAGGTGTCAAGGGGCATGCAGGTGCTTATAAGGGAGGGAACCGCCGCCAAGAACATGGAAGCCCTGATAAAAGCGGTCGATGTCAAAAACCACGGTTTCTTCTCCTTCTGTACGGATGACAGGGACCCCCTCGATATCGTCCGTGAGGGCCACATCAACTATCTTATAAAAAAAGCCATCCGTCTGGGTCTGGATCCCATCATCGCCGTTCGTATGGCCACTATCAACACGGCCCTTCATTACAACCTGAGGAGTATGGGGGCCATCGCTCCGGGATACAAAGCGGACCTTGTTGTTGTAGACAACCTGGATGACCTCAACATCGAGATGGTCATTAAAGATTCCCGCATCGTGGCGGAAAACGAAAGCATAGTCGCGCCTCTGGAAGGTGTCTATCAGAACCTCCCAAAAAGCAGTGTGCGCATGACCCTGCCCGAGTATAATGTCGAAACCTTCCGCATACCTGCACGCTCGAGACGAATCCGCGTCATCGGTATGAAAAAAGACGACCTCTATACGGATCATCTCATCATGGATGCGAAGATAGTAAACGGCCAGGCC
>DATKZJ010000112.1:0-42146 GCA_035527995.1 Spirochaetota bacterium
GCCACTCCTTGTAAATGACTGTAAAAAGAGTGACCATAGTATAAGATTGATTTCAAGTCGATAACAGTCATTTTTCTTTCTAATATATTGATATTAAAGTAGTTATACGATTATTAAAATCAATTAACCGGACAGCAGTGAACTGCTATCATATCATCACTAAGCTCCGTTGATATACAATTTGTGAGAAAAGCGCACTAAGGAGATGATATTATGCGGAAAATCATAATAATCAGTTTGGTGGCATTACTTTTTACTATTGGTTGTCAGCATGACATGCTACGCCTTGAAAAAGGCAATCTCACAGCTACGCAAAGAGTACTAATTGCCGGGACGACGAGTGAGTTTAAACAAAATGTCGTTACCAGAGTAATGGAAAAGCTAGGAACTGTAGACTACTATTTTAAGATTATTGGCTTAGATCAATTAGATAAAGAAGAAACTGAACAATATGGAGCGATTTTGTTGGTTGCCACATTCGCGGCTGGTCAAATAGATGGACGAGTAACTCAATTCCTGCAAAAGGATACAACCAGCCAAAAAGTGATTGTTTTTTACACTTATGGCAGTGAAGATGCAGGTATACCGGATTGGGCGAAACCGGATATCAAGGTAGATGCGGTAACTTCTGCTTCTTTGCCTAATCGAGTGGAAGAACGTGCTGATGAATTGGTTATCCTAATTAAGAATAGATTCAACTCTCAGTGATCTACCAGCAACGGTTGCTGGGCAGATCCGAGAAAGCCACCATAGGCGCAAGACATGGATATGGCGTACATAACATGCGGTTGGTGATGAAGCCTAAACCGGCGTTCCAATACTGAAGCTTACGCGTACTCAAGCGACTGGTCTTGGTTGATGCTTCGACGCAGCTCATCAGCGTCTTTAAATGCTTCGGCGAAATGGAGGAACTATGATACTTGACGATCTGCCTTTCGGAACCTTTCAAGAAATCGAACCAAACATCTTGGAGATCATTATCAATGAAGGGGTCGAGTTGGACAGGGATCACATCGAACGGATCGAAGAGGGGCTACTTGAGAAATACAGCGGTGCGTATGCTCTCCTTATCGACTGGGTGAACTCCTACTCGCACAAACACGATTCCATGGAACAAGTTGTCAGGCTACAGAATGTCGCTGCTGTTGCAATTGTCATCTACAGTGAAGCTTCAGGAACAGCGGCAAATATCCATCGGCTATATATGGACAACGGCCAGGTTTTCGAGGACAAGGCCAGGGCAATGACCTGGCTTAGAGACGTGATGAAAAAGAGCATTTAACAACCGGCTGCACAGCGACCGCCTGAAGCGGACGCGCGTCGGTGAGCAAGCTCGCCTCCGCTGCCGTTGATCCGCGAGCCCCTTATGACGTTGTGAAAAGATTACTTCCTCGAATACTTTACAAAGTTAAGAGATGATATCATAGATAGTAAGGAGGATTTTATGAGAATCGCAATCTATATCCTGCTCATCTTCGTTGCACATAGTTTGTTTGCAGCAAATGGAACTCAATCCCAACTGACTACACAATACGTACTAATCGGTCTTGTGGTAGTTGTCCTTGTCGTTCTATTTCTTAACATCATCCATAGGAAAAAAAAACCGGAAGACACCGAGCAATTGAAGGCACTTCGCTTCCGCTACGATGAGTCAACTCAGCTACTGAATCAACTCCAAGGAAAGAATGAGCAATTACAAGACGAAAACTCCCGCCTGGAATCGCAGATGGAATCCAGATCACGACAAATCTCAGAGTTAGAAAAGAAACTCGCTGATTACGAAGCAAATGAAGCACAAAACAGACAGAACACTGAAAGGAAAATAACGGAGCTAGATAATGCGAGAAAAGCGCTGGAGGAAGAGCGACAGCGAGTGTTGGAAGATGAGAAGCGGGCAAGGGAAGAAGAGGAGAAAAATCGAACACGGATTTGGGCATTGCATGAGGACAATGCCAAGACGTTAATGCGAGAAACGTGTCAAAAAAGTGAAATAAGCTTACCGACCTTCGATAATACTAATCTCCCAGATGGATTTGACCCAAAATTCAAACCAGACTTTATGGTGCAATTGCTCGGGCAGTACGTAATATTCGATCCGAAGTCGTCACAATCGCAGAGTCTTCAGACATATATAAAGACCCAAGTACAGGCTACAGCCAAGAAAATTCGTAGCAGTGACAGCTTCAGCGATATCTATAAGACGGTATTCTTTATAATCCCTAGTATCGGACTTCAGGAACTAAGGGAAACCCACTATGTCGAACAGGGGCTTTCTTTTTTTATAATTGCGCTTGAGGCTTTTGAACCAATAGTCCGTACCCTCAAGCGTCTTGAGGATTATGATTTGGCAGACAAATACGATCCTCAAGAGCGGGAAAATATAGTCAACGTACTCGCTACGTACGATCAACACATTCGGCAACAAAACGCTACAAACATCCTCACAACTATACGCGGACTCAAGGTTATGTCGGAGAAGAGTACCATCCCAGAGGATGTCGTCCAAGCCATTGAATCGCGTCGTGCCCAGTTACGCATCGAACAACTTAGTCCTGCTCAATTGAAAAAACTCATCGAGAATCCTGAACAACAAGCAAAAGAGATTCTGGCTCTGATAGCACCAAAGCAACCAGAAATTGAGACCCAAGATCTATCGAATGTGGGTCCGATATTTCAGGAATGAAAAAGCCGTGAGAACTTCTACATTTGAGAGGATGAGTCGCTGATAATGAAGGGTTGTCATAATCTCTCGCTGGAGCGGATCGGGTATGCTGCGTGAATGTGAATTATAGTGACAGTATACATATTTATTCCAAAGAACCGGTAAATAATTCTCACTGAACAATGGTAAATCAAATGAATGAAGCAAACCGTCACCTTGATTTTATGCATTTTGTGTGATGTGCAGACATGACCCATTACACACAATTTACAGCATGTTCCTGCTGATGAACGACTCTACTTCCGGTATCCCCCCCTGGAGCACGATGTACCCGTTAGGAGGCTCCCGTTCCGATATTTCGTGTGTGACAGGGCTCAGCACCATCCTTTTCACCCGTTCAGGGTCCTGTGTATGCCCGAGCACCCAGCACAGCTTCATATACGCGACCTCGGGAAGCATGTTCTCGGCAGGTACGATCCCGATATCGAGCAGGTCCCTGCCTGTATCGTAGACTTTCATCGCCGTGTAACCCCAGATTGTCTGCACGGTCATGATAACGGCTACTCTGCGGTCTATCGCCCTTTTCAGGGGCGCATAGAGCGACTTGTTGACGTGCCCCAGCCCGGTCCCCGCGATCACAATTCCTCTATAGCCGTTGTCGATGAGAGAGTCTATGATATCCGGTTTCATGTTTGGATAGTAGTACACGAGGGAAACCCTTTCGTCGAACAGGGTGTCTATGACGACCTTTTTGTCCTTTCGGCGTCGTGCATACTCTTTTTTAAGCGGAGTGACGCTGTCCGGCGTGACCATCGCGACCGGTATGTCCCCGATCGTCCTAAAGGCGCTCCTGTAGGAGGAGTGCATCTTTCGGACGACGGTCCCCCTGTGGAGAAGGTTGTACCTGTCGCTCGTCGGACCGAACATGCATACCAAGACCTCTGCGATGTCCGAATGTGCCGCAGTATGGACCGCACATCGAAGATTGAATGCCGCATCAGAGGACGGCCTGTCGCTGGACCGTTGCGAGCCGACGAGCACGATCGGCACTGGTGTTTGTTGGACCATGAAGGAGAGGATAGCCGCCGTGTGGTGCATCGTGTCGGTGCCGTGCCCTATCACGATTCCGTCCACGCCGGCCTTTATTTCCCGTCCGATTACCTCGGCCGTGGTCACCCATTGCTCGGGCCCCATGTTCTCCGAGAAGATACCGAAGAGCTTTTCCGTCTTTAGGTTGCATATCTGTGCCAGCTCGGGGACCGCACCGTACAGCTCACCCGGCGCGAAGGCGGGTATTACCGCCCCCGTCCTGTAATCGAGTCTCGAGGCGATTGTACCCCCTGTGCCGAGTAGTGTGACGTTCGGGTTGTCGGGATTAGCGGGAAACTCGGACTCCGGGATTTTGTAGTGTGCCTCCTTATGCCCGACCACCTTCATCCGTTCGATGGAGTTTACCGCGATTCCTATATTGTACCCGTTGTACATCTTGAGCACGATATGCCAGTCATCGGCGATTTCGGAACGGGGGAGTACCACACCCTTGAATTTTCCCTTTTTCCCGCTTATCTCGATATCGTTCCATACCTTGACCTTGAACCTGTCGAGGATTTCGCGTGCCACTCCCCTGTACCCTTCGAACGCTTCTTTTCCCATTTTCCTTCCAAACCGTATCAGCGTTACGGTCGGCAGTAATTTCTCACAATCTCCGTGATCCGCTTTCCTCCCACCCTGTTCTCTGTTTGTTGCTTCAAGATACCGATGAGATATCTTCGCCGTTTTACCGCATCCTTCACCTGCTCACCCGTTCTTTCGGCCGTTGCCTTCACGAGACTTTTAAGGTCGTGTTCATCCATGGCCTCGACGTTTTCCGCTGCAACAAGATCATCAAACGCCAGTCCTGAAGACAGTTTTTGCAACGCCCCGGGCACTTTCTCGCGGGTGATACCGCCTTCCTTATGCAGCCTGAAGAGCATGACGAGCGCCTCCTCGGATATCGACGACACGTCGTGCCCGGCCTTTCGGAGCTGGACGAGCGTTGCGGAAAGCGTATATGCGAGGAGCTTCGGATCGCATCCCGTCGCAGAGAGCACTCTCCAGAACGTTGCGATCAGGTCCATGTCTATGAGCTGGTCGATGGTCTGCGGTTTGAGCCTGTTTTTGCATCTTTGTCGCCATTCCGACGGTGTCACCGGCAGCCTTTTTTGAATGCGCTCCAGTTTCTCATCGTTGACGGGGATCGGGGTCGAATCCGTGTCCGGATACATTCTGTCCGGCCCGGGGAGGATTCGCTCAAAGTCCGTTTCTCCTCCTTTCAGCGCCTGCCTCGTCTCGCCCGGTATTCCTGTTTTTGCTTCCGAAACCCTGGCAGCTATTTCAGAAACAGCGGTTTCCACGTCTTCTTTCGGTCCCCGTACGAGGAGCACGGCTGAGTCTGCCGTCGCTTTCAACCGCTCCCGAACGCGGCGCCACTCCTCTTCTGACGGTCCGTGCGGGCTGCGGCTGTCCGGTAAAAAGAGCACCGGCTCATCGTCCAGACAGGCGATCACCCTCACCCTTCCGGCAAGCTCGTCCCCGAAGGTGCGGCCCGGAGAGACGGGCCAGTTCAAAAGCCCGCAAAAGCCCGAAATCATGATCCCCGAGACCGTGAGGCCCAGGCTTTCGACGCTGCGAAGCGCGCCGCACTCCGATGTTGAGAAAAGGTCGGTACAATCCGCAGATCGCACACTAAAGCCTTTCTCTATCGTATCGATCCGTCGTTTCAGGGAGAGCAGTCTTTTTTGCCTGTAAGCCTCGTAACCGACGAGGCTCGTGATCATCCCGCTTTTCGGCACTCCCTTTATTTCGACCCGCGTCCCGCCTGATATGCTTACGTTGACGTCCTGGCGTACCGTGCCTATTCCGCGCCGTACTTTACCCGTGGCCCTGAGTATCGCCCCGATCTCCCTGCCGACCTTGCAAGCTTCTGAAGGAGTGCGCATCTCCGGAGCGGTGATCACCTCGACGAGCGGTATGGACAAACGGTCCGTGCGGAACACTATCACGTGCCCCCTGTCGGATATCTCCCGGCAAGCGTCCTCTTCGAGACATACCTGGACTACCCGTATCTTCCTCTTCCCGAAGGGAAGCCAACCGTTGATTCCCACAGCTATCGTTCTCTGAAAACCGGTCGGTATACTGCCGTCCAGGTACTGCTTGCGTGACACGTGTACCTCGTCCGCGATCTGGCAGTTCAGCAGAAGCGCGATCTCTATCGCTATGTCCAGCGCCTCTTCGTTTATGACGAACGGGGGAGTGTCGTCCATCTCGTAGGTGCAGACCGAATCGTAGTAGAGCTGGTAGTGCACCTCCTTTTTCGTCTTGAACTCCATCAGGGCAGTCCCGTCGTACTCTCCCAGCTCAGAGAGCGTCGGGCGCATGTGCCTGACTAGCTGTGCGTCGGGGGAACGGTTCAGCAGCCCCACGGGACAGTGACAGAAAAGCTTCTTTTTTGTGTCGAGCTGGTAGTGTACCTCGAGCCCGCAGCGCAGGCCGAGCGCTTCATAATCGAGGCTCTCTATCGTGTTCATGCAGTCTCCGATTACAGAATATCGTCTGTTGTGGATAGAATCAGGCAACACGATGCCCTGCTCATGCCTTCTTCCAACTATTTCGTTTCGAAGCGCCATCCCTGCTCATCCATCTTCCTGACGAAATCGACGAGGTAGTCGACGAGCGCATTCTTCATCTTCTGCCCCTTCTCTTTTGACGCCTTCTGGGGCGCACCGGTCGCTCCGTAATCGGTAAGCTCAGAAAAGTTCCAGACGAGCCTGACTTTCGTGTCCATATCGGGCAGCATCCCTTTCGCATTTTTCATATCCACGAGGTGTGGAATTACCTCAAGGCCGATAGACGTCTCACCTTCCCCCCCGTGCCCGAGACCGCCCCAGACCTCGAACGTGTCATCCGGAAGCAGGTCGCTGACGGTTACCCACCACGCGTCCAGTACCGCGAGTCCCATGTCCGGATGGTCGACCTTCACGTCCCTTGTCGCAACATCGATGCAGGGAATGTTGCCGTCATGCCCGTTGATTATGAGAGCTTTTTTGATCCCCCAATAATATAGGGACTGCAGCACTTCCTTTATAACGAGAGTAAGCGTGCTGTTCGTCAGTGAGATGCACATCGGCTTGTGTCTGTAGTGCATGCTCATCCCGTACCACAACGGCGGCACGGCGACGCTGTTTTCGAGCCGGCGGGCGACCTCGAGCGCCAGGTCGTGGGAAACGAACGTGTCCATTCCGTATGGGAGGTGCGCGCCGTGGCATTCACACGAGCCGAACGCCAGTATCGCCTTGTCGAAAGACGCCTCTGAAAAACTCTTCTGGTTGTTCTCTTCAAGCCTAATCTTATCCATGATCCTTCTCCTTAGCGGTTTCTTGTACGAGCGTCGTCCGATGAGGGGTCGTACACTCCCGGGGTCTTTTGTTATTCTCCACGTTTCTCGGCGCACCCGATCTAATACCCCGGTCTTTTTCTGACGACAATCGTTAATAGAACGGGATCGATGACGCCGTATTCAAAGAGCACGCATACTTTCGAGAAACCGTCTCACCACGCAGCAAGAAGGAGGATGCCGTTGCCGAAGAAAATCCTTTTGCTTTCTACGGGGGGAACCATTGCGTCCGAAAACACCCCCGATGGTAAAACGCCGTCTTTCGACGCGGACAAGATCCTCACGCTCGTCGGTGACGTCGGCAGCCTCTGCGAGGTCGACACCCATGATCTTATGCGCATCGACAGCTCCAACATGCAGCCAGAGGACTGGAAGACGATTGCGAGAGCATCGTTCGACGGACTCGAAGACTATGACGGTGTCGTGATCTCCCATGGGACTCACACCATGGCCTACACCGCCTCTGCGCTCACCTTCATGCTGCAGAACATAGACAAGCCGGTGGTGCTTACCGGTGCCCAGGTGCCTGCAGGCGAGGAGGGCTCCGATGCCGAAAAAAACATCAAAGACTCCCTGCTGTTCGCGGGCGAAGGTATACCCGGCGTTTTCATCGTTTTCGGCTCAAAGGTGATCAAAGGCTGCCGCGCCTCCAAAACGAGCACCGTGCTGTTCGATGCGTTCGAAAGCATCAACTACCCGCTCATCGCGAAGATTCAAGACAAAGAAATCGTCTACCGAAACAAACCCTCCCGTCCAAAGAAAAATCCCCAACTGATAGCAAGCCTGGACAGCCGCGTTCTCCTGCTCAGGCTCGTACCGGGAACACCGCCTGCGCTCCTTGATATCGTCGATACGATAAACTGCAGAGGGCTTGTCCTTGAGTGCTTCGGCGCCGGGGGGGTTCCCTCCGAAAGGCGGAACCTCGTCCCCAAGATCCGGTCCCTGATCGACCGCGGAACGATAGTGGCGATAACCACGCAGTGTCTCACAGGCGGAGTCGACCTCACAGTCTACGATGTCGGAAGAAAGTCCCTTCGTGCCGGCGCCCTTTCCGGCCTCGACATGACCACGGAAGCGCTCGTGACAAAACTCATGTGGGCGCTTGGGCAGAGCACGGACCGCGATACTGTACTAAACATCATGACCACGAACTTCGCCGATGAGTTCACCCCCGGCTACAAAATACGGGTCACCTGAAATCAAGAACATTCCGTCATTCTTTTAACCCGCAGCCATAAAAAAATAGAGCCTACATAAGCGAGCCGTACCGATCAGTCGCTTTCAGGCCGCTGCCCGTAAGAATTAAAACCGCACTCTTCTGGTCTTCACGATCGAGCTTCAGCCATGCGGCGAGCGTCGACGCCGACGTTGGTTCGACATATATTCCTGAACCGCTCAGCCTGCGCGCAGCATCGATTATCTCCTCGTCCTTTACCACGACAGTATATCCGCCGCTCTTTCGTACGGCGCTCAACACGGCCCGTGCGCGCGGCGGGCGCTGTACCGCAATGCCTTCCGCCACCGTCACCCCGACGCTGATATCGGCGTAATCGTCTTTTTTTTCGATGAACGCCGTGTGGATAGGTGTGCATGCCGCTGCCTGCACGCCGATGATCTTCGGTATACCTTCCGCATAACCGGCGCGGACGAGCGACTCGAACCCGGCAAACAGCCCTTCGAGAAAACCGCCGCTCCCCACGGGGACGACCACCGTGTTTGGGACGCCGCCGCCAAGGTCCTCCCATATCTCGTATGCGGCGGATTTCAGGCCCATGACGAAGTAGGGGTGCCACAGGTGGCTCGCATAGAAAATTACGGATGAGCTTTTCACTGCCGCTTCGTTGGCGTCCTGCCTCTTGCCCGGCACCTTTACCACCTCTGCGCCGTACATCTGTATCTGGGCTATCTTGCCCGCGGGGGTGTATCCCGGCACATACACGGTGCACCGTATGCCGGCCGCAGCCGCGTATGCGGACACCGCGGCGCCCGCGTTCCCGGAAGAGTCCTCGCATACGGTCTTTATGCCGAGATAGTTGACGAGCGTCAGCAAAACGCTCGCGCCCCTGTCCTTGAAGGACCCTGTCGGTTGTATGAAATCCATTTTCAGCCGGCAGGATATTCCCCCGAATCGCCTCGTCACCAGCGGCGTCCCACCCTCTCCCATGCTCACCGGCAGGATTCCGTCAGGCAGTCCGAACGCATCCTGATAGCGCCAGATTCCCTTCTTTTTGTCTTTCAGTTCCGCTTTTTCGAACAGCGGGGCCCCGTCGACCTCGAGAAATCCGCCACAGCCGCACCGATACAGCCGTTCATCGACCCGGTAGTTCCTGCCGCACGCCGAACACCGGTATTTCACCATAGCCATGGATAATTCCTTTCGTCGCAGCCGCTCCCTTGGCACCGGTATGAAACCTACGCCACCGGACGCGGTACGTACCGTCCGCCGCCCTGCTTTCCAACTATCTCACCGTCCTGCATGACGACGCAGCCCCGCACCATGGTGAGGACCGGACAGCCCGTAAGCTCTTTCCCCTCGAAGAGCGAGAAATCGGATATGTGGTGCAGCCTGTCCGCACGCACGACCGTCTTTTTATCCATGTCGAGCAGAACGAGGTCCGCATCGCTGCCCACCTCGATCGTGCCCTTCTTCGGAAAAAGTCCGAACGTCCGTGCCGCATTGTAGCTTGTGATCTCGACGAGCTTGTTTATGGATATCCGTCCCCTGTTGACGCCTTCGCTCAGCATGACGGGTAATAGTGTCTGTATCCCGGCAACCCCGACATAGGCGTCCCAGAAGTCAGTCTTGTGTTTTTTCGCGCACGGTGCGTGATCCGACCCGATGCAGTCCAGAGCACCGCGATCTATAAAATTCCAGAGCCTTTTCTGGTGCTCCCTGTTCCTGCGGATCGGTGGGTTGACCTTGCCGAGCGTCCTGTCGACGTCCTCTGCAGCGAGTGTCAGGTACTGCGGGCAGGTCTCCCCTTTGATATCGACCCCGTCCTCCTTCGCCCGCAGTACCTCCTCCGCTCCCTCACCGGTGCTGATGTGGACGATGTAGGCAGGGCACCCAGTGTCTTTCGCGAAACAGATGACGCGCCGTATTCCGTCGATCTCGCACACCTCAGGTCTGACATCGTCCCACTCGATTTCGTTCCCGCGCCCCTCCTTCAGGACCCGATCCTTCAGCATGAAGAAGATCTCCACGTTCTCCGAATGCACCAGTGCCCTCGCCGGGAACCCGAGCCTGCTTATCGCCTCGAACCCCGAGTACACGATACCATCGTCTATGCCGACGAGAGGCGGAACAACCTCCGTTCCCCTGTATGGAAGAAAAAACTTGAACGACGACACCCCGAGGCGGGCGACCGCCGGAATCTGCCCGATCTGCTCTGAGGAGAAGATGCCCATATGAAACGCAGCATCGACGAGCGCATGGTCCTCGACGATCTTTTTGCTCTTTTCGAATATCTCGATGAGGCTCTCCGGACCACTCAGGTGGTTGATGATGGTAGTGATACCGCCCGCCGCCGCCGCTTTCGTCGTCGAGACCGTGCCTTCGGCGAAATCCCATTGCGGCCAGTCCACGTGAACGTGCGGGTCTATGCAGCCGGGTATGACATAACCGTCTTTTGCATCGATCGTTCTCTTCGCCTCGGGAAGCAGATCGACTGAAGCGATGGCAACTATCCTGTCCCCGTTCACGGCGATTCCCGCCCTGACGGTCTTGTCGTGTCTTACGATCCTGCAGTTTTTGATTACCGTGTCGACTTTCATAATAGGCTCCGTATACTGTGATGGCATTGGTAATGGACATCGGACAATGTTATAAAGCAGTGTCCCGGCCGATTCAGCCGCTACTACGGCGCCTCTGCTTTTTTTGAGATCCGACGCCTGCCCAGAAGCCCCTCCGGTTTTCTCAGCATCGTTACGATGAGAAGTGTGGCGTAAACGAGCTCTACCAGGCCGTATATTCCGAGTGCCTCCTCGAGCGGCTTCATCACGTATCTGAGAATGGTGATTATCGTCGCCCCGACGACCGGTCCGGCGATGGTGCCCTGGCCTCCCAGCACGACCATGATGACGATCTGAAACGTCATGTTGAATGAAAACGCGTATGGCCTGATGGCACCGGAGAGGTGTGCGTACAACCCGCCGGCGATACCCGCGAAGAACGCCCCGATGGTGAACGACAACAGTTTGTACTTCAGGGGATTGATCCCCTGAACGCGTGCGGCTATTTCGTCCTCCCGTATCGCCTTCATCGCCCTCCCGAAGGAGGATTTTACGATCCGCCACACCACATAGACGGTAAGGACCGCCGAGACGTACGCCCACCACACATTGGTGTAGGTCGGTATCGAGTTGATGCCTATCGAACCCCTCGTAAGGTCACGGAGGTTCATCGCAAGCGCGGCTATGAGTACCATCAGCCCGAGTGAAGCGACTGACAGGTAGTGGCCGCGTAAGCGCAGAACCGGCAGTCCGACAGCGGCGGCGATTACCGCCGCGAATATCCCTCCCATGATGAGGGCGGGCAAGAAGGGCCATGCCGCCTCCGGGCCTCCCAGGAATATCGGGAGCTTGGGGATGACGAACATCTCCCGGCCTTTCACGGGAAACGTGAGGAGCGCCGACGTGTATGCTCCCACCGCCATGAACCCGGCATGGCCGAGCGAAAACAGACCGGTATAACCGTTCGTAAGGTTCAGGCTTTCCGCGGCGACGATGTACACCCCGATCAGCGATACAATAAAGATCACGTACTTGCTCAGGGCGGCATTCGCAATCCACAGACATAAAAAGAGAAGCGCGACCAGTATGCCTGCCAGTAGTCTTCTGTCCACCTTAGAGAAGATCGCTTTGATGTCGAGCATTTATTATTCCACCTCTTTCTGTCCGAGTATACCGGAGGGTTTTACGATAAGAATGAGAATCAGTATGAAAAAGACGATCCCGTCTCTGTATGCGGCATACCCCGGTGGAAGGAAGGCGACCGAGAACATCTCCAGTATACCGAGTATGAACCCTCCCAGCATCGCTCCCGGGATGCTGCCGACGCCGCCTATAACGATCGCGACGAATGCTTTCACACCCGCCATGAATCCCATATTGTAGGAGATCTGCCCGTACTTCGCTCCCCACATGAAACCGGTAATCCCCGCAATGGCGGACGCAATGATAAAAGAAATGCTGATGACCCTGCCGATGTTTATGCCCACCATGCGGGCTGCCTCTCCGCTCTCCGCGGTCGCGCGCATGGCGACGCCCATCTTGGTCCGCTTCACGAAGAGGGTAAAGAAGACCATGATGGCGATCGATGTCGCAATGATGAATATATCGATCGTCCGGAACGTCAGCGCCGGCATGCTGTATATCCTGTCCAGTAACTCAGGCGTGGGAAACGCGTAGGGCTGGGGGGACACGATGAGCTTCATGAGGTTCTCTATGAGGATGTAGAACCCGAGCGAGGTGATGAGCATCGATACCTCAGGGCCGCCGACGGCCTTCTTGTACGCGACCACATCGAGTATGACGCCCATGAGGGCGCCGAGGCCGATGATGAGCACGATCGCGGCCGGGAATGGGAGTCCCAGTACTGCGAAGAAAAGATAGAAGCCGAACGCCCCCACGGTGATGAGGGCCCCGTGGGCGAAATGAATGAGCCGCAGTATGCCGTAAATAACGGTCATCCCGAGTGCGAGCAGGGCGTACATCGCCCCGAACACGATACCGTTGAAAGTCTGCTGTATCAAATATTCAGGAGTGAACACGGTTATTCCCCCAGGTATACCTTCATGATATTCTCCCTCTTCATCACTTCGTCCGGCTTGCCCTCCGTTCTAATTTTGCCCGTCTCCATGATGTACGCGTAGGATGATATCTTCATCGCCATGTTGATGTTCTGCTCGACGAGCAGGATCGTGATCCCGGAACGATTGATCTCTTCTATGACCTTGTAGATATCGACGACGACGATAGGCGCGAGCCCGAGCGAAGGCTCATCGAGCATCAGCAGCTGTGGGTGGCTCATGAGACCGCGTCCGAGTGCGAGCATCTGCTGCTCTCCCCCGCTGAGGGTCCCGGCGAGCTGCGACCCCCGCTCCTTCAACACGGGAAAGAGGCCGTAGATCCATTCCTGGTCGTTTATTATGCCTTTCTTGTCGTTTCTGTGGTAGGCGCCGAGGTTGAGGTTTTCTCGTACCGTGAGCCTGCTGAAGATCTGTCTCCCTTCGGGTACGAGTGCGATCCCCATCCCGACCCGCTTGTCGGCGGGGACGCCGGTCACGTCTTCCCCCTTGTAAAGCACGGTCCCTCTCTTCGGGATGAGGGCTCCCATGACCGCCTTGAGCGTCGTGGACTTGCCCGCCCCGTTCGCCCCGACGAGTGTGGCGATCTGTCCCTTCTCGACCGAAAGCGAAAGCTCCCTCACGGCGGGAATGATCCCGTAGTGAACGTCTATACCCTCTACCTTAAGCAACGTCGTCTCCCTTTCCGAGGTATGCCTCTATGACTTTTGGGTTTTCCTTTACCTCCTGCGCGGTCCCCTCGGCAATCGTCACTCCGTGATCGATCACCTGGATACGCTCTGCAAGACCGAGGATGAAAGGCATCCTGTGCTCGACGATGATTATGGTGAGCGAGTATTTCTCCCAAACATCCAGCAGGAGATCGGAGAGCTTCTGGGCCTCGTACGAGTTCATTCCCGCGGTCGGCTCGTCCAGGAGGATGAGTTGTGCGCCGGTTACTATGGCCCTCACGATGTCAAGCTTCCTCTGGTGGCCGTACGGAAGCTCCCCCGCGATATGGTCCTTCTCGTCGATGAGGCCGAAGAGGCGGAGGATCTCCTCACTGAACCCTTCAAGCTCCTTCTCCACTCTCAGGAAACGGGGAAGGTTTAATACCGTGTGAAAAATACTATAGTCGAGATGCATGTGCCTCGCGATCTTCACGTTTTCCATCACACTGAGGCTCTTGAAGAGACGGAGGTTCTGGAAGTTCCTCGTGATGCCTATTCTCGCCCTCTGGTCTGCACGCCAGGAGGTGATGTCCGTATCCCTGAAGAAAATCCCGCCGGAATGGACTTTCAGTACGCCGGTGATGAGATTGAAGATGGTCGTCTTGCCCGCACCGTTCGGCCCGATAAGCCCGTATATCTTGCCCTTCGGGAGAGCGAGACTGTAGTCTCGTACCGCCCACAGCCCCCCGAAAACCTTGCTCATACCCTCTATCCTGAGAAGTGCATGATCGTCCATAACGTGGGTTCCGCCCCCCCCTGCGACACATTTTTACTGCGGGGACAGGACGGCGCGATGACGCATCCATCCGGTCCCCGCATTTAATTCTCGTTTGTGCTATACCTACGTTTCAATAAATGCTACTTCGCGATCTCCTTCGGCGGCATGTACTCGGGCGCCGCGTTCTTAATAAGCATGAACTTTCCTCCCCTGCTCTCGAGCAGTGCAACCGTTTTGTTCGGCACCTGCATTCCGGCGGGATAGGTGATCATGCCCGTCACTCCCTGGAGCTCCTTGATAAGGGTCATGCCCGCGCTGATCTTCTTCGGCTCTATGGAACCGATCTTCTTGGCGGCCTCGGCTACAAGCATCGTAGCGTCGTAACCAAGCGCAGCAAATGCATTCTCGGGGTTCTTGCCGTGCATCGCGTTGTACCCGTTGATATACTTCACCACCTGCGGCTCCTTGCTTTCGAGCGTCATGTGACTCGTGATGATGACGCCCTCGGCGTGCCTGCCGGCAACATTCGCGAGCAGCGGGGTGTCCGCACCGTCCTCGCTGTAGATCGGCATGGTGATACCGCCCTCCCGTATCTGCTTCGTGATGATACCGATGTTTCCGGGAACGGCGCCAACGTACACGAAATCGACCCCATCCTGCTTGCTCTTGAGTCTCGTGACGAGTGCGGAATAGTCGGTCCAGTCCGTCTCGAAGTAGTCCTCGTACACGACCTCGCCGCCGTAGTGCTTGAAGGCGTCTTCGAAGAATGCGCAGCACGCAACGGAAAAGTCACAGGCGTTGTCGATCCATACAGAAACCGTGCTCAGCCCCTTTTCCTTGTACGCGTACTCGGCAACAACGGAAGCCTGTGCCGCATCGCTGAAACAGGCCAGCCACGCCCCGCTTCTCTCAGGGATACGGGGGTGGGTCGCACCGGGGGTGATAAACGGGATTCCGTACTCTCTCACGATCGGTGCCGCGGTCAGTACCCAGTGCGTGTCGCAGTAACCAATTACCGCATTCACGTTCTCGGTCTCGCACAGCCTCACCGCAGCGCTCACCGTCTCTGCCTCATCTGCCTTCGTATCGATGCAGATTGCATCGACCTTCTTGCCAAGAACTCCGCCGGCGTCGTTGAGGTCCTTCACAGCAAGCTGAATGGAGTTCCATGCAGGCCCGTCGATGGAAGCCCATGGGCCCGTCAGATTCATGAGTACACCGATCTTGAGGACGTCCTCTTTCACCTCTGCCGGTTCTGCCTCTTTCTCAGCCTCCGATGCGCCGCCTCCCGCAAACACCATTCCGGCAGCAATTACGAAGGCAATGAGAAGTGCCAGTACCTTTACTCTTTTCATACTTTCCTCCTTGTATTTAATTTATTACCTGTACGGTAATATATGCTGTATTCTCACTCATCATATCGCGTCATCTATTTTTGTTTCCGGCCCCTCCCTTCGCCTAATAATCTCATCTTCAAGAAGCCTGAGGAACGATTCTTTTCTGTAGGCATTGATGTGGACGGTGATGAGTTTCTTTGCTTCCCCGAAATTCCCTTCCTTTAAAAACGCAGCAATTTGTCGGTGTTCAATCGTCCAGGTCTTGACCGTATCCGACACGGATCTGTAAATGTAGGTATACCGGCACACATTCGAGTTGATTGTTTCGTAAAAGGATGACAGGCGCTTATTCCCCGCCGCCTCGACGATCATGACGTGGAAATCCTGGATCTTTACCACCAGGTTCAGCTCCTGGGCCGGGGTAGCGTCAGGAGGAATCGAATACTCCTCCACGTCTTCCAGCGCGGCCTCGAGCCCCACAAACTCCCTGATATCCTTCTCTTCCAGTATTTCGACCGCACATAATTCCGCCATACAACGAACCTGGTAGAGCTCGATAAAATCCTCGACAGAGATATCTGAGACGAAGGCCCCTTTGCGCGGAATGGTGTAGACCATATGCTCTGATTCCAGTCTTCGGAAAGCCTCCCGTATCGGTGGTCGTGAAATATCGAGCCACTCCGAAACCCTGCTTTCATCGAGTTTGATGCCCGGGCGGATCTCTCCGGTGATGATCTTCGCTTTAAGGATCTGAAACGCACTCTCTGATACAGTCGCTATTTTCATAGTTCGATGGGGCAGGATAAGTATACTGTAGATTGTAGACAATATTGAATATTTGTCAACCTTTATTTTTTTAACCTGTCTTATCCTCATGTCAGTCGGCTTCTGCCGAACATTAAATAAGTACTATTAGGGTGAAAATCGAGTTTTTTAATTGCCGGAAATATAAAGAATTAAACATCGATATTTCGATTATCTTGAACTGCTATTTTATGTAATTCTTTATATTATCCCAATTAGTATTTAAAACTCGACATTTGCTCTATTAGGTAATTTCCCGCTAGACTGTACTGTTCAAATTATAGAAAGGCGAATATTCGAGATCATCCCAGCCCTCATACCACTTCTGGTAGTAGGGTTTTATCTTCTGGAGCATAGCTGCGAATGCGCGCTGCTCTTTGCCGATACCCTTTGAAGCAGCCTTTCTCACTTCTGAATAGAGGCTATCCACATCCACAGTTGTAAACCGCCTGTCCTCCATAACAACTTTACCGTCTACCACAACGGTGTTGACAAAAGACCCCTTTGCACGGTGTATAAACGCCTCGGCTATGGAGAGCTCCGGCGATATCCAGGGGGCGTCCGTCACCTCTTCGAGATCGACGAGTATCATATCCGCCCTCATTCCGGGTTTCAGCTCTCCTATCACTCCCTCGAATCCGCAGACCCGGGCCGCATTGACCGTGCCGATCTTCAGCACGTCGTACGCGTTCAGTGCGGGCATTTCCGTAAGGTTGAACCCCGGTACGCGGTGAAGCCGGTGTATCAGACGCAGCTCCATGACGGCGTCCTCGTCGTCGTTGATACCCTTATCATCGATACCAAGCGCAACGTTTACGCCGGCACTGTACAGATGGTACACAGGCGAGATGCCGTTCCTAACCGCAAGGTTGCAGCTCGGGTGATGTGTGATGGACGCATTCCTGTCGGCGAGTAGATCGATGTCCTGCTGTGTAAGAAACACCGCGTGGCCGAGCGTGAGGTTCTCGTCAACAAGACCAAGATCATCGAGATGGAAGAGTAGCGATTTGCCGTACTTTTTCAGTCCGTATGCCTTCTGCACCGGCGTCTGGAGTGTATGAATATGGATCTGCACTTTCCCGAGCGCATCCGCCCGCTGTTTGACCCGTACGAGAAAATCGTCCGTGCAGCCCTGCACCCAGCTCGGCCCCATGATGATGCGGATATCATCCCCGTTGTACCTGCCGTACAGCTCATCGAAAAGCGCGAGGTATTTGTCGACGAACTCTGTCCTGTCGTACGATACCATGGGAAGGGCGAACTTACGGAGGGCTGCGGGAAGCGTCTCTATGAACTCCTCCTCGTCGAGAGCGAGCCTGTTCATGTTCCGTCCGCCAGGTGAGTAGGCTAACCTGACCCCCGCCTCCCTGTATGCTGTGATATTCTTCTCGGCGTTTTCTATCAGGTTCGGCTCCTCCCCCCAGTTGTTATGATGCATCGTGGTGCACCCGTTTCTCAGGTGGCGCACTGCGCTCAACATCGCGTTGAGCTCCGGATCGATACCGATCATGTACGCCCAGTCGATAAGGGCGTTTTCCAGGTAGTCGAACAGCATCCCTCCCTGGATGAAAGTCAGGCCTCCCCCGTGACTATGGCCGTCAACGAGGCCAGGCATAAGAAGCTGCCTTCCGTTTCCTTTTATATCAGCATCCGGATATTTTTTTCTGAGTGATTCATACCCGTCCACCTTGCCGATTGTACCGTCTTCGATATAGGCCGCACCATTCTCGAAGACGCCAGACTCTCCGTCAGCGGCTGACGTTATTACGTATCTACCCCGTATCAACAGACCCATTTCATTCTCCCTCCTTTAAAATTATATTTTTATCCTCCAAGGCAATCATAGTCCGCGCCCCTTACAAAAGCTCGTATAAGATGAATTGTAAATCGAAGAACAGAAAGACCTTTGAGAGCAGATTCAAGCCAGCCTTTCGAATATGATAACATATCACCTCTTAAAATAGAAGAAATTGACGAACGGGGTTTGACAGTATGAAAGTAGCAGGCTTCAATTTAATGTAGGAAATTACTGCCTAAGGTATTGTGAAGATATAAAGTCAGCTGGTATTTCGTTCTAAAAGAAAGTCATTGCAAATGCCTTTCTGGATCTCTACCTTGATAAGATTCTGACGCGGACATGTTGAACCTTGATGCTGTAACGATCGTCACGGATAGAACATTTGACTGTGTTTATTCAAACAAAGCCCTGCACCACCTGACCAGGAGCGATTTGCGCCGTTCGTTCCTTCGACAGAAGGATATCTTGAATGGTGGAGGCCTGTTGAAGCACATCTTCTGGTATGGAAGCAAAGAGGAGGTGCACAACGTCCTTCGATTCGTCTACTATAAAAAAAGCATGGCTCGATGGATTTAGTGTGCCCCGGATTTGAAATCGTTAAAATGGAACGATACAGAGAGATGGAAGAGGATGACTAGTTCTATGTATTGCTGAAAAAAATCAAATGATAGCTGCCATTTCGCTGAAGCGAACAGAGAACAAAGTTCTGGCGCTGTGCTTTTGAGTGCGTTATAGTAGAAACGGGGAAAGCCGACAGGCCGCAGCAGCTCGGCTCCACTATTCTAATGAAAAGCTGAACGCTTTGTTAATACTAAAGATGGAAAAGTAAAAAATAGTCTAAGACAACAACAATCAGGGACATCAGACTGAAATTCATGCTAAAATAGTCAAGGGGATTGATAACCATGAAACAGCGGTCAAAGGGGTTTTCCCTCGATGGTCTCTCGGAGTACTGGGACCTTATTACACCTGCCGAAAAAAGCAAATTCAGAAGAAAGCAGATAGGGTTAATGGATATCCGTGAGGGGGAAAAAGTCCTGGATGTCGGCTGCGGAACGGGTGTGTTGTCCATCCTGTCAAAACTTGCGGCAGGGGAGGCCGGTGAAGTCGAAGGGATCGACATAGCGCCAGCAATGATCGCCAGGGCACAGCAGAAAGCCGACAGGGCCAAACTCAAAATAGGCTTCAAAGCCGCATCCATTGACGAGCTCCCCTATGCCGACAATTACTTCGACCTTATCATCAGCAGCATGATGTTTCATCACTTGCCGGTAGAAATCAAGAAGAAGGGCCTTGAGGAGATATATCGCGTCCTCAAAGAAAAGGGCAGGTTTTTTCTCTGCGATTTTTTAACCCCCGGCATTATCGCTCTGCCTCTTATGTATCTGTTTTTTATCTGGACCTCTTCAACGAGATACCAGCTGCTGGGGAAGCTCCCCGGCCTGATAGGAGAGTGTGGATTCAAGTCGATGGAGTTAAAACGAAAGAATGCATTTCTCGAGTATTATCTCATAACGAAAAAATGACCGGCGGGTACTATTGCTGACATAAAAGACCAGTATTACTATGCTGTCGTATGGACAGTTGATTGTCTACAACCCGAAGAAGGCAGTTCCGGAGTAACCTCTATCCGGAACGTACAGCAGTGAAATGGTCCGGAACGTAGAGGGTTGGTGTTTTCAAATACGCGGCTGCCGTACTCCCGCCGCCGCTCGGGCCGAAACCGATAGCGGATGAGGGGTGATAACAGGGGTTGATAAGTATCGATGATTAAGCGCAGAATTATTGTTGTGGGGCTGGTATGGAATGATGCCGGAGAATTGCTCTTCTGCAGGATGGATCCCAATCGCGGTGTATTCCCGGGGGAATGGGGTTTTCCCGGCGGCGGTATGGAGCAGGGCGAGACTGTGGAGGAGGCCCTTCGACGAGAAATCCGGGAAGAAATCGGTATTGAGATCGATAACCTGCGGCCGGCCTTTTTCAAGGATGCGGCTTATGAGAAACGGCTTGCTGGCGGGAGATCTGAGCAGGTCTACATGATTTTCCTGATATTCCACTGCAAAGCTGTCGGGAAAGATATACGTCTTAATGAGGAGTTTTGTGAATATCAATGGGTAAGTAGAGAGAGGCAAAAAACCTTCAGGTAAATAGGGAGACAGCGGATACCCTGGCTCGGATCAGCCCCTGGGAAAATGTCAGCTAACCATTCACAAAAGAGGGCCTCAGTGAAATATCGGGGAATGGTTGATTATGCGAATTATTATTAAGTAACCCAATGAAAGGGTATATAATGGAAGAAATGAAATTTTTTTATGAACTGTTCGAGTCTATGCCTCGCTGCGGTCCGGGAGCAGATGAGTTTACCCGCCAAGCTTTCAAGCTCATGTCGCACCTGCCGGAGAAGCCGTATATATTGGATATTGGATGCGGTCCGGGAGTTCAAACAATTGAACTGGCAAAAATTTCAAACGGAAAAGTTGTTGCCCTGGATAATCACCAGGCTTTTCTCGACAAACTGATGGAAACCGCAAGAGAGGAGGGGCTTGAAGACAATATTATTCCTCGAAACATGTCAATGCTTGAAATGGATTTCGATGAAAAGACGTTTGATATTATCTGGTCAGAAGGGGCCCTTTATTTTATGGGATTTCAAAACGGCTTGAGACGGTGCCGCGAATTATTAAAAGATGACGGATATGCAGCTGTGACAGAAGCTGTGTACCTTATTTCCGATCCGCCCGCCCCTGTCACTCAGTTTTTTAAAAAGGAATATCCGGACATCAAAGATGTGAAAAGCAATATCGGTCTGATTCAAGAAGAGAGGTTTCATCTGATATCAAATTTCACGATGCCGGAATCGGCATGGCTGGACAGCTATTATCTGCCGATGGAGGACCAGATATCGCGCTTGAGCAGGAAATACCGGGGGAACGAAACCGCATTAAGTGTACTGGGGGGCTGCAGTAATGAAATAGATTTTTATAAAAAGTATTCTGCATTTTACGGCTATGAATTTTTTGTCATGCAGAAAGTAGATCGGTAAAAAAATATTATCATAGGATAACAGCGGTCCATCTGATCCATAGCGTTCGTTTTTGAGCAGAGGAGCCTGGACGTCAAAAAGCATTAACGGTAAACGCACATTTTAATATGGAAGGGAGGATATACCAGGTTATGGCAAATCGTGTCCTATTGGAAGGTCAGTTCCGGCAGCATGGATATGAAGATTTCAAGTGGCTGGATCCCAAAGATATCAAGGTTTCTCAGTGGGTCCGGATGAAGTGTATGTATGGCTGCAGCGGTTACGGCAATAACGCATCCTGCCCCCCTAATGTTCCTTCGATACCGGAATGCAGTCATTTCTTTTCCGAGTATAGCACTGCAGTCATGTTTCATTTTGCAAAAAAGGCAGAGCAGCCGGAAGAGCGCCATGCATGGACAAGGGAGGTGAATGAAGGGCTCCTGGAGCTCGAACGAACTGTATTTCTCACAGGGTACGAAAGGGTGTTTCTGCTTTTCATGGACAGCTGTAACCTGTGTGTGGAGTGTCCGGGGGAAAGGGAGGACTGCAAGAAGCCGCACCAGGCAAGACCTACGCCTGAAGCGATGGGTGTCGATCTTTTTTCTACGGTCAGGCACTATGGGTATCCGATAGAAGTTTTAAGCGACTACACTAAACCCATGAATCGCTATGCATTTCTAATGATAGAATAGGGCAAGCCGGGAGGCGGCTGCGGCTTGGTCATTAATATATCGGTTGTCTTCGGCGTTAGGGGTGAAGGGTACCACACCGGGCGCTATCCCTCATATATAGCATGCTCACTATCTATCTGCCCAGAGAGGTATGTATGACAGACATTCGGAAAAAGTTACAGATTAAAGATGGTATGATTGGGAGAATCATCAATATACCCAAGGAAATGGCCCCTGAGCAATTGATCAGTACAGATTGTGTAACTGAAAAGAAATCAGGACTAAATTGGGTGATAGCATTTGTTGCTGACGGTACTGATTTAAAGAAGTACTATAGAGAGGCTTTAGACACTGTAGAAAGAGATGGAATTATCTGTTTTTGCTACCCTAAAAAATCATCCGGAGTAACAGCCGATATTAATAGAGATGCCGGGCGGGAACTATTAGATCGGGAAGCATAAAGAGGAATCAAACAGATATCAATAAATGAAGAGTGATCCGGACTTAGATTCAGATATAAAGAGTTTGTGAGATAACCGCGCATAGCAGTTCAATACACCGGATGCCGTAACAGGCATCTGTAATCTCCGCCGTCTGGCGGTGAAGCCGGATACTGAAATGCTGGTCAGGATTTTCCGCATTATCATTTTCACCTTCTCCATGCATATTGTCACTCATCTGATAGTGTTCTTCATGCTTCCGTTCGGACTCCTCATTGTGAGGTTCAATGGAAAAAAGCTTCCTGGTCTCAAACGGTGGTTTAGGAGAGCGCTGTTCAGGATTGTGGGAAAGGACCTTGAGGTTCACGGTGAGGAAAATATCGAAAAGGTCAAGGGTTATCTGATAGTCGCCAACTATCCTAGTTTTTATGCAGGTTTCGTCATGGTAAGCCTCTTCCCAATGTCGTCAATCGTCGCTCACTCATTCACTTCCAGGATACCGATCCTCGGGCACATCCTGAAAAGATCGGGGGCTATCTTTGTGAACCCGAAAAGGGCACAGAGGTCAAGAAGATCAATCGAGATGGGTATAGATAATGTTACAGGAAGTGTGATTATATTCCCCGAGGGGAAACGCACACCGGACGGTGAGATAAAGAGATTCAAACGCGGGTACATCTATATTCTGCGGCACAGCTGGCTCGATTTATTACCTGTTTCGCTGAACGGTTTATACAGCCTGAAACCGGTGAAACGATTCTATTTGGATCCGGATGCAGAACCGGAAGTTTTCATCCATAGGGCCATCAGCAATTCCAGACTTCGGGAAATGAGTGATCAGGAGATTCATGACTTGACGGTTGATATCATTCGCAGCGAGTATCGGCCTTGACCAAGACATATAAAACAAAGGGAGTCATACGAGCGGTAGCATGGGTGTTTGTCGCGCTTGCGGGAGTTTTCGCTCTTGTTTTGGCTGCTTCCCTTTTGGTTTATCCTTCGGAGTACGTCTTCCGGGTCTTGGCCTGGGGGGATTCGGATTCATTCGATTGGCAGAAGTTTCCTGAGCACCGTCTGGATTCCGCTCCTACGGCCTTCAGATTCGATGAAGCACCGGATGACCGTGTGGCCGGCCTTTTCTCGAAGCTGGCCGGGGTCGACGATTGGGATGCCTTTCTGGAAGAGAACCATACTCAGGCCTTTATCGTCATCAGGGACAAGACAATCCTTTATGAAAAGTACTTCAACGATACCGATCGTGATTCGATCGTCACCTCTTTCTCGGTGGCAAAATCTTTTACGTCCGCGCTGATCGGCATAGCCGTTGACGAGGGCCTTATCAACAGCATCGATGATCCGATCACAGACTACCTGCCCGAGCTGGCCCAGCGTGATCCTCGCTTCGGCGGCATAACCATTCGCCATCTTCTCCTCATGTCATCCGGCATGGAGTACAAGGCCTTCCGTTTTCCCGGATTGAACAGCGACGACCCTTTGACCACGTACTATCCGGACCAGCGCCAGCTCTCGCTTCAGAAAACAAGGATTATCGATCCGCCTGGAGTTTATTTTCAATACAACAAATACCATCCCCAGCTGCTCGGTATGATCCTCGAGCGTACAACAGGGGGCTCTGTGACCGAGTACCTGCAGAAAAAGATATGGGACCCGCTCGGTATGGAGTTCAGCGGCTCATGGAGCATTGACAGCGAAAGGAGCGGCTTTGAGAAGATGGAGACCGGGGTAAATGCCCGCGCTGTTGATTTCGCCAAGTTTGGGCAGCTGTTTCTTAACGAGGGCGCCTGGGAAGGCCGGCAGGTTATCTCGAAAGAATGGGTAGCGGTTTCAACCCGGCCGTACCTTCCATCCGGATACGCAGCCTACTATCCTGGTTGGTTCTCGAAACTTCCAGGACTGGGGTATTACAAGTATATGTGGTGGGGAATAGCACGCGAGGAGGGAGGATACGACTTTTCGGCAGAAGGCGATAAAGGGCAGTACATCTACATCTCCCCAAGTCGCTCACTCGTCATTGTCCGAAATGGCATAGACTACGGCATCTCGTTCAATGAGTGGTTTGAGCTTTTCTATGAATTCGCAGGCAGGTTCTAACCCCCATTTCTCGCTAATTACGTTAAATAGAAATAAACAGGGAGGGGGTTTGACAGTATGACATTGCCCGCCTTCACTGTCACGGTCTACCCCCTGCCGTGCCCCTTACTCTCATGAAAGATACTGCATTAGTGATAAACAGCAGAAGTGCAGTGTTTGTTGTAAACAATCTGCGTTCCGTTTGTTGACGAAAACGGTGTTCCTCGTTCACCCATAGAAGAAAACAACTTTACTTGTGATCAAACTGCTTCCGAGATAGTCTTCAACTCTGTGATCAAGAAGCTCATGGTACCGATCGACGCCACCTTCCAGGTACCGCTGAAAGATTCCCATGTACAGACTATACGGGATGCGGATACACCAGTAGCAAGGCAGGTAGCAAAGATCCTTGAAGTCTGGCCAGAACAGGTACGATTGATCCACAACAGTATGGGCCTTCCCGTTGAATTCAGCAGGTTATACCTTCATGATCCGCTTACTGTTGCTATTGCTTATGATATGAGCCTCGTTACTATTGCGATTCTCCATATTGAGCTCGAATATCCTCCTGCCATATTACCTCGCGACATGCTGATACGGTATGATATCTTGCGGACAATACCCAAGAAGAGACCACCGAATATGGAAGTAGCTATCGAAGTCGACGTGAAGCGGTTCACAGATTTATTTGTAGAGAGGATTACTAAAAAGTAAATATCAGTTCCTAATACTTTCCAACTCTTCTGCAGGAAGCTCCCTTTCGGCAGAATTCGCATAACTCTTCCCAACAAGCTGTTCAAGGTCCGGCCGGCGGCCGGACCCTACATTTGAAATAATAAAATACGGGGTTTGACATTTGGGTTTCCTAATGTCATACTGTCAACCTCCGTCCCTTTTCCTCCACAGGGCGGAAGCGAACATAAATGAAAAATAATGAGAGATTGTCCCGCGGTTGGACCCAGCGGCCGGTTGAGTATATATTGCCGGGAAATTGGAAAGTAGTGGTAGGCCGCACAGACGGTGATAACGATTATCTCAGCTTCAAGGTTGCCGCAGCCGACGATTGGTGGTTCCACGTTCGGGGGATGCCGGGCAGCCACGTGGTCTTGAAGTGCCCGGCCGGGGTAGAGCCCGACAAACAAACTCTAAGGAAGGCGGCGGCCATTGCAGCGTACCACAGCAAAGCACGTGGGGCGGGCGTTGTCCCTGTCTCCTGTACAAGGGCCCGGTATGTGACAAAACCCAGGGGCGCGAAGCCGGGCACTGTGTGCATCCGAAAGGAGGTCGTGCTGAAGGTCCGTCCGGAGAAAGAAGATGCGGTGTTACAAGAGATGAAGAATAGCGGCGGGGACGGGGCCTGACTCTTTGACATCCGGTTTCTGTAATGTCATACTGTCAACCTCCATTCCCCTATAAGGCATCAATAGAATCCCTCGCCGAGCCCCGGATTTAAATCCTTAATCATCACTGTACCGGTAGCGGTTCCATCGCTTCTCCATGGCTCGATCGAATATATTTCATTATCGGCCTTGAAAAACAGGGTCCCGTTTACATCGGCGAAGAAACCTGGAGATGAACTTCCGGAGCCTACGATTATATCCTTTACCATGGTGGTGCCGACCTCAGTGCCGTCACTCTTCCACAGCTCTTCCCCGTTTGTGCCGTCATCGGCTCGAAAATAAACGGTTCCATTCACGTAGGCGAAGTACTCGGGATATGAATTGCTTGCACCGGAGTTTATGTCCTTTACCATGACCGTACCCGCTGCAGTCCCATCGGTTTTCCAAAGCTCATATCCATGCGTACCGTCATTTCCGGGAAAATAGAACGGAGTCAGTGTTGTTCCTGTACCCCCTCCACCGGCAGTACACCCGATAACTGCTGATACACAAACAAAAAGAATCATTGGAATACTTAATTTTTTAATGATAGATCTCTCCGTTGAGGAAAATTGAAGGTATCGTGCCGGGAATGCATCACAAGCCGCGTTCTCCGGATGCACAATGCTCCACTGCACGCTGTTAGATCATCACATCATACTCAGATCCTAATGCATGTCAACGGAAAATATATTAATTTACTAAAAAATTTATGATAAAAGGGTGGGCATCCAAACTGCAGTAACCGTTTGGTTAAAACTATAGAGTTCCCATAATCAGGTGGTTCCTCGGGTCGCTGTCCGTAATATAGAGGCCTGTTTACTGCACCGGTATGACGATGGGGTGACCTTTGCAATCCTCCAGTAATACTTTTACGCCGTATACTTCCTCGATCATCTCTGCAGTAACGTCTTCGATTCTTCCGTATGAGAGGACCTTTCCGGCTTTCATGAAGAGGAACCTGTCCGAGTAGCGGAGGGCCGTATTGAGGTCGTGGACGGCCATGAGGCCGGTGATCCCGTGACCCGACACCACATGCTTGATGAACCCGAGGATTTCGAGCTGGTTTCGCAGGTCAAGGCTCGCGGTAGGCTCGTCAAGCAGCAGGACCTTGGGCTCCTGTACGATGGCGCGCGCGATACAGACCTTCTGAAACTCCCCGCCCGACATCTCATCGATGTAACGGAGCATGAGGTGCTCGAGTCCGAGCTTCTTGATCGTCGCGTCCACGATCTCCATGTCGTGCTTGGAGACGTTCCATCTGATGTGCGGCTTTCTTCCGAGAAGTATCGCGTCGAACGCGGTGAGGCGGGCCGAGTCACTCTTCTGGGCGACATACCCGATCCGCTTCGCGACCTCCATGCCGTGCAGATGCCTTATATCCTCGCTTTCGATGAGGACCGTCCCGCGCTGCGGCTTCAGAATTGCATCGATGCAGCGCAGCAGCGTGGTCTTGCCGACGCCGTTCGGACCGAGGATAGCGACGAGCTCGCCCTCCTTCACATCGAACGTGACGTTTTCCAGGACCTTACCACTCTTGTATGCAAATGAAATGTCCTGCACGCGAAGTATCATCTCTTGTACCCCCTGATGAGAAGGTACACGAACACCGGGGCGCCGAGAAAGGAGGTGAGTATGGAGACCGGCAATATATGCGGAGCGAGCATGGTTCGAGCGACCGTATCAGACGTGAGCAGTAGTATTGCCCCCATGATGGAAGTGCCCGGGATGAGAAAGCGGTGGTCGTCGCCTATGAGGCGCCGCACGATATGAGGGCACACGAGTCCCACGAAACCTATGATGCCGAGAAAGGAGACGATGATAGCGGTCACGATCGAGGCGACGAGCATGCCGGAGATCCGCACTCGCTTAACGTTGACACCGAGCCCGTTCGCAGTCTCATCTCCTGCATCGATCGCGTTATAGTTCCATCGGTTGAACATGAAGTATACACAAGCCAGTATAACTACTACAGTGATGAACCCGAGCTCCTTCCAGCTCGCCCGGGCCGTGTCACCGAACGTCCAGAACACCATTGCAGCGAGCTGTACGTCGTCGGCGAAGTACTGGAGGAACATAGTTCCAGCGGTAAATAGAGATCCCATGGCAACGCCCGCGAGAACCATGACCTCAGGAGAAGCCCGCCTGATCCGGGTGATAAGGAGAATGACACCGACACCGACCAGGCTGAAGAGAAAGGCAACGAGTGTAGTAATGTAGGGGTTTGATATCGCAACAGCATTCGCTCCGGTGCTATGCATGGCACCGGTTCCAAGCACCATAACGGAAAACGCAGCACCGAACGCGGCGGCCTGCGAGATACCGAGGGTGAAAGGTGAGCCGATCGGGTTTCTGAGAATCGACTGCATTGCAGCTCCCGATACGGCGAGCCCGATGCCAGAAACGATAGCCGTGAGCGCCTGCGGAAGGCGTATGTTCCATATGATGATGTCATATCGTTCGGATACTGTTTTTCCCAGCAGGGTCCGTACGACGTCAGGAGGCGGGACCCTCACCGCTCCCACGGAGATCGAGAAAACGAGTATGATGAGGAGCAGGATAAAACCTACTGCAATGAAGGCAGATTTCCTGCCGGTATACTGTTTGTACTCTTCCGGGATCTGTCCGTCTTCGAGGTGCATTTTATCCTTTATTCTTCCAGTATTATCCTTTCGAATGCGAGACCGCCGAAAGCATCGTTCATCATACCGAAGACCGGCTCTCCGACGAGAAACTCGTAAATCTCATCCGCCTTTTTCACGTGGTCTGTATCGCCGAACCTGTCGGGATAGAGCACTGATCCGATAAAGTATCCGTCCGCCAGTATTGAGCCGAAGTTCTGGGTGTATAGGTTGTACGGGAGCACGCCGAACACCTTTCCCTGCTCTACAGCGCTGAGCGTTCGATAGGCGGGGTCATGGGCCAGCTCGTAGATCGCGCCAGCGGCTTTGTCCACCTGTATCGTGGCGAGGTCTACGAAGATATACTCCGGGTCCCACTCTACGATCTTCTCCTTTGCAATATCGGCGTGAGAGAGCTCGCTGACAGCCTTCTCCGGGTCATAGGCGGCGTTCTTTGCATTGATAAAGAGAAGCGGAGGGTAGACCGGCTCTGTGGATTGGAACCCGTGAGGACCCCTGAAAGAAACACCGCCGACGAAACAGGTTTTTTTCTCCGAATCCGGTATGTCTGCTGTTCTGCGTTTAAGATCATCTATTGTATCATCAAAGAAACGGATAACCTGCTCTGCTCTTGCCTGTTTTTCCACGATATTTGCCATGAGCCGTATCGAGCTGTACAGGTCTTCCCGGCGGCCTGCGAGGTCGCCGTAGTTCAGGACCACAACAGGTATGCCTGTCTTCTGCTGGAGCTCATTCGGGTCGTATCCCATATCTCCGAAGGTTTTGAAGATCACCTGGGGCTGGGGGTCAAGCGCAGCGATGAGTTCCGGGTTATCGTACCCCCTGAACTCCCCGAAGAGAGGGTATTCTTTGAGCTGGGGGTTGGCGAGGGCGTACGGCCGGCCGGCGATCCTCGAGGTTTTCTTTTCCATGTCGTCTACTGCAACGATTCTATCATGAGCGCCAAGGTAGACGAGGAGCCTCAGGCTCCCGGGACCCGAGCATATAACATGGTCGGGATTTTTGGTTATTTCGACCTCGCGTCCCATTCCATCGGTGACCGTGATAGTATCGCCAAGTTCAAGCTCCGAGCCCCCCGGGCTGCCCGCGTAAACAAGAACAGCAGGAACGAGAAGGCCTACCAAAACTAAGATGATCGCGCCAATTGTATTACACTTCATCGTATTCCCTTTCCCACAACGGTGCTACTTTTATAATCAATTGTGTTACTATAATGGTAATCTGCAGGGATTGTCAAGGGGTTTTTCAGGCCTGGTAGCGGATGTGTACGGCGATATGATCCATAGGGGCTCACGGTACAGTGTAAAGGCGCCGGCCTGGGCCTTGATATGTAAGGCAGGATAGTCCAGACAGGATAGCATCGATATCTCTCTGGTGCAAGCGGTCTTACGTCAAACGCGGCTGATCGGTGTCCCGGTGAATAATATGCGGGACACCCGGTAAGTGTATCGGCGGCTGAAATGTCTTACCCTTCCTCCTTTCGATAAGTTATACCCCGAAGATCTTTTCGTATATCTCGTCATACCTCTTCCGGGTTTCCTTATAATATTGGTACACCTCAGGGTCGGGTTCCACCCTGGTCCTTCTGTACTTGATATATTCCCCGACACCATCTAGACTTTCAATCACCCCGAGCGCACGGAGAGCGAGGAGAAACGAGCCGTATGCCGAGGATTCTTTAACAGCAGGTATAAGAAGTTCCCTGCCGATAAAATTCGAGAGGATCTGGAGCCATACAGGGGAGCCGAGAATTCCCCCACTCATTACGATATTCATGTCCCGGCCCTCTCTCAGCATATCAAAGAGGGTGCATATCCTGTATGATATTCCTTCCATGAGCGCCCTGACGATGTGACGTCTGTCGTGAACGAGAGAGAGGCCGAGAATCGCTCCTCTCGAGTGAGGGTTGTTATGGGGAGAGCGCTCTCCTGCGAGGAAGGGGAAGAACATCAGGCCTTCAGCCCCGGGAGATATCTGAGACGCCTCTCTGTTGAGAAGCTCGAACAGCTCTTCCTTCCTGTCTCTCTCTTCGAAGACGTTACTCGAAAGCCACTTCATCACGGCGCCTGCGTCGTGGATCACCCCCCCGAGCAGCCACCGTCCCTCCGCCATGTAGTAGCACCAGGCCTCTCCGGTTTCGAGCATTTTCGGCTTCGGTATCATACGCCTCATGGCAGCGGTCGACCCTACGGTGAGGCTCAGGGTCTCAGCCGAAAGCCCTGCGCTTGCGAGGTGGGCAAGAGGGCCGTCAGCGCCTCCGATCACGCACGGCGTGCCGGCAGAAAGACCTGTCGGTTCTGCATACTCCGGAAGAAGGCCCTTAAGGAGATGGGTCGGCTCTTCTACCGGAGACAGAAGCTTTTCACCTGTCCCGGCCAGCCTGAGAAGATCAGTGTCCCAGCGCTTGGTATGCAGGTTTAATAATCCGGTTCCGGAGGCGGTCGAACGGTCTACCGCCAGCTCTCCGAAGAGGCGGAATAGCACATACTCCTTGATCGATATGAACCTGGCGGCCTTTGCGAAAATATCATGCTCCTCCTGCTTGAAATACAAAAGCCTCGGCAGCCAGTAAAGCGGATGTATCGTGCAGCCGGTCCGGCGTTTCAGGTCGTCTATGTCGAGAATTTTTTTCAAAAGCTCGCTCTGGGGAATGCTTCTTGAATCGGCCCAGTTCAGGGAACGGTAAAGAGGTGTCATGTCCCGGTCCACAGGCATGATGCTGTGCATCACCCCGCCGAACGCGACCGCTGAAATAGAGGAGGGACCTATGTCGTTTTTATCGATCAACGCCCGTATAACACTCAACACTGCATCCAGTATCTCCTCCGGGTTCTGCTCCGCCATTCCGGGAGCGGGGTAGTAGACAGGGTATGATTTCGATTCTGAGCCGCAGATTTCACCTTTCAGCGTGCAGAGGAGCCCCTTGGTTGCGGAAGTACCTATGTCGATGGCTACTATGTGTTCTTTTTTCATTGGATACAGGTGCGAGAGATCGGTCCTGCTGCCTGAAATATACAGGTTCAGGAACTCTCTCTTCCGCATGTATTGTATTCTTTTAGCAGGATAATTGCAATGCCAAGTGAGGTGTTCTCCCAATGATGAAGGCGCTTGAGTCAGGGGCTGGAATTCACTCATGCTGCCGGGACGTGTCTCATTCTCATACTTCTACCCCGGCTCGCTTAGTGCGGTTTTCTCATAGATTTCATAGAAATCAGATTGCATATCAATGGGTTTAAATGATGACTTTGCAGCTGTAAAAAATAATGTTTTCGGTGAACAAAGCGCCAAAAGCCCCGTTACTTACAATTTGCTGTTGGTCATGAGAAACGGGGATTGACCCCCACCATTCCTATGTGAGAAATGGGGGTTAGCGGGTCTCTCTTTAAAAAAGGGGATTGAAGTGGGGGGCTGTTCATAAGTATGGACGGAGTTAAATGATGAGCCTTCTATTATTTTATATGTGTTTACGGCGAAAAACCGCGATACCCACGATGTATCGGTATTTACGCAGGCAGGTATCAATAAAACGAAGGACCTCTTTCTTCTATATAACTATTTGCACCCGGCCTGACAGTTTCTGTCTTTAGAGTACGCCTCTGGAAAGTTATTGAAGGCTCTATCTCAATCATTAGGATTTTTAAGCAAGGATAAAACTTCGATCGAATGAGTAGGATATTCGGTTAACCTGCTGCGATAGGGGTTCCTCTTTGCAAAGTTTCAGTTTTAATCTAAGAAGCTAAACGGGTTTGGCTCGATGAAGGCTCTGAGCTCACAAAACGCTTCTTTGTCTCTCCCTTTGAGATCTGGTAATAGGCAATGATTGCATTAAGATTCTTGCTGTAATCATTATCCGATATGAGGGTAAAAG
Organism: Spirochaetota bacterium; assembly: GCA_035527995.1. Classification (GTDB taxonomy): domain Bacteria; phylum Spirochaetota; class B62-G9; order B62-G9; family DRHN01; genus JAFGTF01. The sequence goes on from DATKZJ010000112.1 coordinate 32,382, forward strand.
GATTGAACCCGTGTTTTTGCTCTATTGCTTTTACCTTACGTTCACTGATGGTCTTCAATGTATTATCTCCTTTTGCCATATGAAGCAATTTATTTATAAATATGCAATACTTGTGCCAACTGGTTGAATTGCGATTTATTAAGTCATTATATTGTTAGATTTAAATCCGCAGAAAATCCGTTTTTTACGATATGGTGCAGCCGTGGCAATTTGGGAATATATGCGCCGTATCTTATATGTTTACTGTATCATAGTGATACGATTGACGTGCAGCGGCGATTATAACGGGTCTCAGAGCCGGTTTTCTTTTATGATATCGGGGAGAATCTTCTTTATGCCAGGAAATAAGGGGCACTCATGGTCTGTGTCAGGCATGTTTCATATCGCTGCTTCACTATCATGGAAACGGTACGGGCGTTCGGTTCGAAAAAAGTGCAGCTATTCAAACGCCTTTTACAGGGTTTCGTCTCAGCTCAGACGGAAATATACAGGAGGTGTAATGATACGGAGCACTGCATCTTATGTTTTTGGTTGGACGTTCTTATTGTCGATATATATAACAAGTCAGAGGCGCGGTATACAAAAGAGGTACATCTGAGAGCTTTCGTGTCTATCCCGGAAGAATATTCTCGGAACCGTCTCTCAGCGATACGACATCTATCGCCCTGTTGACGATTGCGAGCAGCTCTATTATTTTTCGGAGCTTATAGTCTTCCCGTATATCGGTGGAAGAATTCTTGAGAATCATGTTTTCACTTATCAGCCTTGTAAGCTGAGTTCTCTCGATCGTGTAGTCCGCAACGTTGAGTATGAACTCCTCGTTCGGCTGTATATCGTATCTATTCTCAAGAACTCTCTTTATGAGGTCGACAATGATCATTTTCGATCCAGTTTCGAGAGCCGTAAGGTTAAGGAATATCATTAATAGGATACCGTTAAAGCTTTTCTATACAACAGTATAGCACATTTTTCGGAAAAACAAAAAAATATCGAAGGGTTTCTGAGGTAAAATGAACTTTATCGACGTGATTATTATCATAGTAGTGGTGATATTCTGTATTAAGGGATTCCTCAGAGGATTTCTGAAAGAGCTTTTTTCGGTTCTCATAATCGTGCTGGGCCTGATCGGGGCCTTCCTCTTTTACAGGGCCCTGAACGGTGTCATGAGTACCCTTATTGAGAACGACGACCTTTCTCTCATACTCTCGTTTGCTGCGATCTTTGTCGGTATCACGATACTCCTCGTCATCATACGGAATACACTCCTGAGGTTCGTGGATACCCTCAATTTTTCCGATATAGACCATGTACTTGGAGTGGTGATCGGTCTCTTCAAGGGCATTCTCATCTGCGGCGCAGTGCTTATCTTTCTTTATAACCACCCGGTTCTCCATCTCGACAGGGCGATAGGACGCTCCGCGCTGTTTCCATTGCTATCGAGGGTATTCACGGCCCTCCTATCCCTTCTCCCGGAGAGGATTCTTGCAACCGCTTATTTAATCCTGGGTCTTTCTTAAGTTTTTGGCGTATATTCTTCTTTGATATGAAGACTGTCCGATCCCAGCCTGTTTCCGTATATACTGTTATCCTGTGCTTGTCAGCCTTCGTTGTTCTGCTGTGCTGCGCTCACGTGACCGCAGCAGCGGCTACCTCTAAACAACCCCGCAGTGAGATAGAAAAGCTCTTCAAGGCTGGCAGGTATGAGGAGATTGTCGCGAGAGCGCAGAGAGTCGACGGGCTGAGCGATCGAGAGCAGCTGCTTGTTGCCAAATCCTACGGGAAGCTGCGGTTTTATCACAGGGCAAACAGGGTGCTGAAGGTACTATACAACGGGAATACAGGGTTCAAGGACTTCATCCCGCTCTTCATCGGCTATAACTATGAGAGACTGGAGGATTATACCAACGCCCTGAAATGGTACGCTCTCTCCTTGCAATCCAGAGTCGAAGTTGGTGATTTAGAACTGGAGATGATCCTCATCAATGTTTTAGAGAGAATAATCGCAATAGGAGAAAACGATCCAGGCTCATCCGGATACTGTATGAAAGTGCTGAAGAAAAGCCTGAAGCTCCATCCCGTGACGGTCTACTACCTCGGGCGACTACATGAAAGCGGAGGTGACCTGGAGAATGCGGCAAGCTACTACTCGGAGGCGATCGGCAGTACAGATGGCAGCATCCGGAAAAAGGCCCTCGATAGGATTGTCGAGAACAGTCCGCTTCTGCAAAGGCTCAATGATACTGGTTTGAGCAATACGCGCCTGCTCGAGCTTCTCGTAGATGAGGGATACTGGGACGACGCCCTCCGTATCGCTTACCTCCTACCCGAGAACAAGCGGACCGCCCTGGTACGGGCCCTCTGCCACTATAAAAAGCAGGACTACGAAACGTCCGAGGCCCTCTATAAAGAGTACTACAGCAGCTACAAAGATCCCGGCGCTCTCAAAAAGCTCGCATTTTCCTCCTACTACAACGGGAAACGGGACCTGTCTTACGGGTATATCAAAGAATACCTCTCGTTCGAAGATCTTGAGATGAAAAATGATATTGAGGCCCTGCTGCTTAGGCACGATCTCGAAAGAAGCAGGCTCGATCTCGATTCCCATCTCATAGAAGCAGAGCAGCTCGTCAGAAATCATAAAGAGCGCGGGAAGAGCGACTGGGTTGTTCAGGATGCCTTTTACCGCGCCGTCAGTGAGGGCAGGTATGACACCAGCATAGAATTCTTGAAATCCAACTACAGATATATGGTGAACCCTGTCCCAAGGGCGTGGGCGATGTTCGTGCTCGGTATATATGCGGATGAAAGCGCACTGAAAAAGGCGGTCATGCTTTCCCCCGGGAGCTACTACTACTTCAGGGCCGCCGCACGGATAGAGGTCGATACGGAAATTCTCACAACCGCGGATAGATACTACAGCAGAGGCATGCAAGAGAGGGCCTTGCAGCTGTATATACAGCTCTACAGTACCGGATATAAAAAAGAATATCTCAGAAAGAAGATCGTATCAATCCTCAGCGCACAGGAGCATTACAGGCCCTATTTCCAGATTGCGTCGATGGAGAGGGGGCGCGTGGAGTCCGCCCTCTTCGATTTTTTGGAACTGGGATTGTACGATGAACTGAGAGAGATCATTCTTCAATCGTATGATTGGGAAAGCCCGGGGCACAAGATGATCTGTGACTACCTCCTCTCGAGGATCTACTATGATACGAATTTCATATACAGAGGCATATTGTATGCGGAAAGAGTTGTAAACGGATCGGAAACCAGCAGCCTGCTTTTCCTGCCGAGAGAGATACAGCAGCTTCTATATCCCCGTGTATATACCGGAATGATAGAGCGCGCAGTCCCAAAAAACTCTCATATTCCTGATGATTATTTCATTCTTGCCGTTATAAGAGAGGAGAGCAGGTACAATACAAGGGCACGCTCATATCAGGGGGCTGTCGGTCTCATGCAGCTTCTCCCGGTAACGGCAAGCTGGATTGCGGGCAAGGATGTCTCGGAAGAAGACCTCGTAGACCCTGCAGAGAACATCACGATAGGCGTTCAGTACCTGAACTATCTGTTTTCCAGGTTCGATACGCTGCCCCAGGTGCTTGCAGCGTACAACGGAGGACCCAACAATGTCAAGCGCTGGCTCTCCCGGCAGGCTTCAAGCGACATCGACATTTTTACAGAAGAAATTCCTTTTCCAGAGACAAGAAATTTTGTAAAAAAGGTTATTAGGTCTTATAATATGTACAGGGAGCTGTATGAACACGACATACAGCCCGACAGCTGATGTCTATCATACGTCCTGAGGGCCGTTAAAACATGAATTACAAACCAGGGGCCGATATGGCTGCTGAATCCGGGAATACGTTTTTTAATTCTCCCCAGATTTTCAGTCTTGACTGCATAAATTATCTTAATTCTATATATAATAGTACTTAAAATAAATAATTAGTGGTTTAGAGTTGCACTTTTCGGTGTAATCAAGAATAAAAAACATTCTTGACATAAATTCATCCTTATGATACGGTTCTACAATGGGCCGTAACCTTAACTAACCAGAAAGAGGTGTTTATCGCTATGAAAATCACTGATGTGAGGGTCAAAAAGGTTGGTAACGAGGGCAAGTTGAGAGCTTATGTTTCTGTAACGTTCGACGACTCATTCGTTGTACATAATCTGAAGGTTATAGATGGACAGAGCGGAATATTTGTCGCTATGCCGAGCAGAAAAACTACTAGCGGTGAGTTCAAGGATGTTGCACATCCCATTAATTCAGCTTTCAGGGAAGTCCTGCAAAAGGCAGTGTTAGAAGCATACGATAAGGAGACGGAGAAGCTAGAAAGCGAAGCGAGAAGCGCACACAGAGAATAGTAATAAAGTCACAACCCACTTTAACAATATCAGACTGTTATGAACAAACGATATACCTGTTTGTTCCATATCAACACAAAGTTCCATAAATCATTGTATTGAAACTACTTTTTGTTTTCATTCTTTCGTAATATAATTATATTGAATGAGATGAATTGGGGCGTCGGCAAGCGGTAAGCCATCAGGTTTTGGTCCTGACATTCGGGGGTTCGAATCCTCCCGCCCCAGATATTATATGGTAGCCGGGCCTCATTGGCCTCTGAAAAAATGTGATTATTTTATGGTAACATCAGAAGTTGATCATACCTTGACAGGATAATTACGGTGGCAAGAAGAGAACTGAAGATAATATCAGGTACCGCAAACTGTACGCTCGCAGAGAAAATTGCCGAAGGGCTTCAGACAAGGCTTACCGACGTAGAGATATGCCGCTTCGCAGACCGTGAAATATTTGTCCAGATAAACGAGTCGGTGAGAGGGGCCGATGTGTTCGTCATACAGTCGACATCGAACCCTGGAAACGAAAACCTGATGGAGCTTCTGATTCTTCTCGACACGCTGAAGAGGTCTTCGGCGGGAAGGATCACCGCGGTGATTCCGTACTACGGGTATGGGAGGCAGGACAGGAAGGCCCAGCCGCGTACTCCGATCACAGCGAAGCTCGTGGCTAACCTCATCACAGTTGCAGGGGCGAACAGAATCCTCCTCATGGACGTTCACGCCCTCCAGATTCCCGGGTACTTTGATATTCCGGTAGACCACCTGTTTGCGACTCCCGTCCTCTTCGACTACTTCAAGAATTCCAAAGAGGAGTACGTTATCGTATCGCCTGATGCAGGCGGTGTGGAGAGAGCGCGGTTCTTTGCAAAGCTCCTCAATGCGAACATGGCGATCATAGACAAGAGAAGGTCCGAGAAGAACGAGTCATCGGTTATGAATATCATAGGCGAGGACCAGATCGATGGCTCTAACCTCATCATTGTGGATGACATGATAGATACTGCAGGGACGCTCTGTTCTTCGGCTGGAGTACTTGCAGAGAAGGGGGCGAAGCACATATACGCCTGTGCGACACACGGTATTTTTTCGGGCAACGCTATGGAACGGATCAACGAATCTGTTCTACACAAGGTCATTGTTACGGATTCAATTAATATAGACAACAGGGGCTCAGATTATAAAAAAGTCGAGGTTCTCTCGATTGCCAGTCTCATGGCTGACGCCATAGGACGGATTCATGAGGACCGGTCAGTCTCCCCGCTTTTTATTGATATAGGAAAAGACCATATCATGGACCTGGAGTAGATAGATTTATACAGAAAGAACTATCTCTGAAAATAGAGTGAGGATTGTATGGCAGAAAATATATTGGAAGTCAAAGAAAGAGAGCAAAAGGGTAAAGGCCCTGTGAAAAAATTAAGGCGTCAGGGGTTTATACCGGCAATAATGTACGGCTATAAAGGGAACAAGCCCCTTTCTATTCATTACTCCGAGTTCCAAAAGCTGTTCGAGGAGATCGGTGAGCACGCAATCATTACACTGAACATTGGAGAGAAAGAGAAGATCGATGTAATCGTCAAGAGCTTCCAGCTGGACCCGGTGAAAAGAAACATTATTCACATAGATTTTCTCCAGATTCAGGAAGGTCAGGTCCTGCGGACGGAGATACCGGTCAAGGTCATAGGAATTTCAAAGGGGATCAAGAAGGGCGGGATCCTCGAGGAGTACGTTCGTGATATCGAGGTCGAGTGCCTTCCAAAAGATATTCCTGATTCGATCACCATTGATGTTTCAGATCTCGATATCGGGGACTCCGTTCACATAAAAGACCTCCCTGTGAGCGATAAGCTGAGGATACTTGCCAATCAGGAACAGGTCGTGCTTGCAGTAGGCATGCCTTCCAAGATCGAAGAGCCGGTTGTAGAGGAAGCAGAGGAAGAGGAGGCCGCTCCAGTTGAGGAGGCGGAGGAAGAAGCTGCTCCTGGGGAGAAGAGCGAGTAATTAATGCGGTTTTTTCAAAGATTGCTGCAATCAAATTGCTGCAATCAAATTGCTGCAATCAAATTGCTGCAATCAAATTGCATAGTAATGGATTTAAATGACGACTTGGTACATTTTATAGTCTTATTTAATAAATAATATTTACGGTGAAAAAAGCGCTCAAAGCCTCATTCCTTCTTATTACGATTTCAAATAAGGAATGTGGATTAAAGCCCCGTTACTTACAGTTTGCCGTTGGTCATGAGAAACGGGGATTGAAGCTGTTTTAACGACACAAAGCGTAGCTTCGACGATGCGTAGCTTCGACGATGCGTAGCTTCGACGATGCAATACCGCGTTTAATTTTTAAACGGCTTTCAACCGATAAATACAGTAGCAAGGCTTATAAACAGAGGTCTTAGAGCAGCAAAATATCCGAATGAATACCTTGTATTCACTTCAACATATTCGCCATTCCTTCAGCAAAAAAATAAAGTGCTTCTAGTAGAAGAGGGAAGACTCTTGAAGCTTATTGTGGGACTTGGAAATCCTGGGCAGAAGTACAAGAACAACAGACACAATATAGGCTTCATCGTAGTAGACAGATTTGCAAAAGCACACGATATCGAGCTTTGCATAAGGAAGAAAAAGGCTGTTTTCGGGCGCGGGGCATTCGGAGGAGAGGAAATCGTACTCCTGAAACCCCAGACATTCATGAACCTCAGCGGTGAAGCGGTTCTCTACCTCGCTAGTTTTTTGAAGATAAAGACACAGGATATCATCGCCGTTGCCGATGATACGGAACTCTCGTTTGGTAAGATTCGGATAAGACGCAGCGGCGGGCACGGCGGGCATAACGGGATCCGGTCTCTTATCTACTCCCTCAAGTCGGAGGATTTTCCGAGGCTCCGTTTCGGGATCGGCAGACCCCCTAACAGCACGGAAAAGGACCTGTGTGAGTATGTTTTAGAAGACTTCACACAGGCAGAGATGACCTTTATCAATGGGGAAATCAACAAGGTGGTGGAGGCGATTGATACCATAGTGCTTGATTCTATCGAAGAAGCAATGAACAGTTTCAACAACAGATAACTCGCCCCCGGAGACCTTCAAATCTTACAATCTCTCTTCGTAAATATCAAGTACCGTGAAGGTTTTCACCGCAGGCTGCTGTACAGAATAAAACAGTTTCTTTTCTGGTGAATAGGAGATATGGATATTATCGAAAGGGTCCGGAATTACTGTCTCGAGAAAAACCTGTTGAACACTGGCGACAGAATTATTCTCGCGGTCTCAGGAGGACCGGACTCTGTCACGCTCCTGCATATCTTGCATTCGTTTTGTCCGGAAATCGGGGTCGAGATCGCGGTTGCGCACATTGAGCACGGCCTGCGGGGACCTGATTCTCTCGATGACCAGCAGTTCGTGAAAAGGCTCACAGGGGAGCTCGGCTTGGAGTTCCACACGAAGTCCGTAAGCGTACCGGACATCAGACACCGGGGCGAGTCTGTTGAGGAGGCCGCCCGGAGAGTTCGATACGAATTTCTTTTCGATCTGCTCAAAACCACCGGGTCTGATAAGATCGCCACGGGACACACTCTCGACGACAGTGTGGAGACCGTTATTTTCAGACTGGTCACCGGCACGGGTCCCTCCGGATTTTCAGGAATCCTTCCACGTACGGGAAGTGTCATTCACCCCCTTCTGGCTGTTACGAGAGAACAGATCATGAGCTACCTCTTGGTAAAGGACCTTGAGTATAGAACCGATCGGACGAATTTCGACCTGAGGTACCCGCGAAACAGGATTCGCCACGATATCATCCCGGTGTTCAGGGGAATCAATGAACGATACAGGGAGCACATTCAGCAGCTCGCTGATATCGTTCGGGAGGAGAGTGATCTCTTTGAAAGCATCGCGAGGGAGAACCTCTCGAAAGTACTGGTCGACTGGACAGATGATGCCGTGTCTATCAAGCATAGGGAATTTCTCGCTTTCGAGCCAGCCGTGCGGAGGAGGATCATCATTGAGGTAGTCAGGAAACTGCTTTCCGAGGCTGGAACTGCCGATCGTGCATACCTGCCTCACAAGGTCATCAGATTTCTGGCTGAGTATGACGATATCGGTAACAAAGTCCTCTATCAGAAAGGCGGTTTTGCCGTACAGCTGGAGTACGGTATGCTGTTGTTCAAGAAAAGTGTTGTCAATGTACAGTATAAACCGTATCTTTACAACGTAGAGGAGACCGGCAGTCCTGTTTCTATCAATGAAATAAAGAGAACAGCAATATTCCGCAAAAGGGATCAAGTAGAGACCTTTGAGAACAATAAGCTCTATTTCGATTACCATAAACTCAAATTCCCAATTGTTATGAGGAGCAGGAAAGAGGGAGACAGTATCTACCTGGGAAACCTGGGAAGTAAGAAGATAAAATCGTTATTTATAGACGAGAAGGTACCGAAAGAAGCTCGGGAGCGTGTGCCGATTGTCGAGAGCAATGGAGAAATATGCGGAATATTTCTATCCATTTGCGGAAAAATAAACCGGTGTGCGGCCCGCTTCATGATCTCTCATTACACAAAAAAAATTCTCGAGTGTGAACTGGTATAGTGGAAAAGGTAAAAATTGTACTAACTAAAGAAGAGATCCAGCGTAAGGTACAGGAGCTCGGCGCGCTTATCTCTGAGGAGTATAAGGGTGAAGACGTAGTACTGGTCTGTAATCTCAAAGGTGCATTCGTATTTCTTGCGGATCTGTGCAGATATATCACCTCTCCAGTCTACATTGATTTTATCGCCACGACGAGCTATAAGGGCACGCAATCGACCGGGGACGTCCGGATAATAAAAGATCTCAAGATGGATGTGAAGGAGAAGCACATTCTCCTTGTCGAAGATATCGTTGATACAGGATTTACGCTCGATTACACGGTGAAGTACCTTGCGCTTCACCGCCCGAAAAGCATCAAGATATGCACCCTTCTCGACAAACGGTGCAAACGGGAAGTGGACCTCACTATCGATTACATAGGATTCGAAGTGGACGACCGGTTCGTCATCGGGTACGGTCTCGATTATAATGAGCGGTACAGGGAGCTCGACTATATCGGAGAACTCATAGTAGAAGGAAACAGCAGGTGAATAACAACAAGAACGACTTTAAAAATTTCAAACCTTCAAATAGATTAGCCCTCATTGCCATTATAGGTCTCATCGCTCTTTTCCTTATGTTCATGTTCAACAAACCGAAAGAGAGCTACAAGGAGCTCGACTACTCAAACTTCGTCAGTCTCGCAGGGGAGGGCAGAGTACAGCAGCTCAAGATCGTGGAAAAGGATATCTACGGATACATAGCCGGAGGCGAGCAGCCGCTCATCTCCTTTCACACGATAATTCCGTATGAGGACCCGAACCT
>DATKZJ010000113.1:0-11579 GCA_035527995.1 Spirochaetota bacterium
GAGCTCAGAACGAAGAAGCTGCAAATATTTACTAATCTCCTGCCTCTACAGGTTCGATAATATCAACAGCAGCGGATTCTATCCCTCCCAAAAAGATCCGCTATGAAGATTCCCGAACCTTGATTGTAGGGGCAGCGTGAGCTGCCCCTATTTTTTTACTCCGGCCACGCAAGCACTATACGGACGACACCCCCGGTCCGGGCAACCTCCCTAAAAGCCTTTTCTGACCGACGAGTATTTTTTCTTTTTTAATATTCATTAACATCATGATACACTTGACCACTATATTATAGTACAATGTAGTTTCTACATTAAGTATAGCTAATGAAGAGTAAGATTTCAATTCTATTAATAAACCCCTGGATTACGGATTTTGCGGCGTACAACCTCTGGGCAGAGCCTCTCGGCATGCTTTACGTTGCTTCCATCCTTAAAGCAGCCGGCGCCTCGGTCTCTTACATCGACTGTCTCACGAGCAGAGTAAAACCCAACCCTTTATCGAAACCGAACGGCTGCTCCAAGTACAACCGAAGGCTGATAGAGAAACCCGAACCGCTGCGTTTCGTACCGAGGGGTTATGCGGTCTATGGAATAGAGGAGGATGAGTTTCTGCGGAACCTTGAAAAGACACCCCGTCCCGATACTGTCCTCGTCACTTCACATATGACCTACTGGTATCCAGGTGTATTCAGGACGATCGAGATTGTCCGTAACTATTACGATTACAAAGTCCCTGTCATACTCGGCGGGATATACGCGAACCTCTGCACATCCCATGCGAGGCAGTATTCCGGCGCGATTTTTGTCTTCACCGGGCAAAACCTCGGGAAGCTCATTCCCCTCATAGAACGCATGACACAGAAGGCCTTTCAGCGAAGACCGTCTCTGGAGAGCTTCTCCAGCTACCCGCTCCCCCTGCACGAGCTGGGCCCGAGAAAACGGTTCTTCTCCGTTCTTACCGGGAGAGGGTGCCCGTTCAGCTGCAGCTATTGCGCATCCCCCCTTCTCTGGGATGGGTTCTCGAGGCGGGAGCGCGGTTCGGTGCTGGAGGAGATCGAGACCTACACGGCTCTCCTCGGCACGGAAAATATCGCCTTCTACGACGACGCCCTCCTCATGGATGCCGAAAACCACATCCTTCCTATTCTCCGGGAGTGCGCAAGAAGAACCAAAAAGATGGCATTTCACCTGCCGAACGGCATTCATGCACGCTTCGTTGACGAGCAGGTTGCGTCCCACTTCAGGAAATTCGGGGTCGAGACGATCCGTATAGGGCTTGAGACTGCAGATTCAAGGCTCCAGCGGATTACAGGGTCGAAAACGACAAATGAGGAGTACTCGGAAGCGGTAGAGCATTTCCGAAATGCCGGGTACAGGAGAAAAGATATCGGCACCTACATCATTGTGGGGCTTCCCGGGCAGTCGCCCGCCGAGATCGAATCATCTGTCGATTTTGTATACAGAGCGGGGGCCGCACCCTACCTGTCCTACTTCTCACCAATACCGGGAACGGCAATATGGCAGGAAGCATGTAAACAGTCGCCTTTCCCCGTCGACAGAGAACCTCTTTACCAGAACAACTCGGTGTTTCTTCTCGGCAACAGTGAGTTCTCCCCTACTTCGCTGCAGCATCTCAAGGATATGTCGGTTGAATTGAGAGACAGGCCCTGATTATCAGAGTCCGTCGAGGAGTGTCTCTTTTCTCATGTTTGCGGGAGTCTCCTCCGGCCTTTGAAACGCGGCCCTCTCTACAAGCTCTTCCAATGCCATATACTTTACAACCGCCGGCTTTTCTACCTGTATAAGAGCGGATCCGATCTCCCACTCCCTCCATGAGGGTGTCATCCGGCCGTGCTTTCCGTACTTCTCTTCCATCTCCTGGATCAGCGTGTAGTAATCGATATGCCGTTCGTCAAAAACTACCGTCAGAGCAAGCAGGATTTCATCGTAAAACTGCAGGTATATGTAGGGAACCTCAGGCTTGATAGAAAAGGTAAGGATCTTCCTGTCCTCAACCGGGAAGAACTCGACATCTCTGTTTTTCGGAACCGTGATGAGCTCCGAGCTCTCCGCCGTCTGGAGAACCTCGGAGCGGGTCATTCCGATATGCATGTTCATGAACCCGACCTCCTGGGCCCAGAGCGCCCCCGGAGCGAGCAGCAGTATGGTAAATATAATTTTAAGTCTCGTATGTCGTATCATTTTCAACACAATTATCGGAAGATTTTAGTTTTAATAAACCCTTGAAATCTTCCGTAATTACATATAGAATTTATAGGACAGGGTGACGAGAGTGGATAAGGACTACTACAGAGTACTGGGTGTTCCACGATCGGCGACACGCGAAGAGATTACACAAGCCTACAAGACGCTCGCCGCAAAATACCACCCTGACAAGCACCAGGAGAACCCGCTCTACGACCTCGCAGAGGAGAAGTTCAAGGAGATCAACGAAGCGTATCACGCAATTGTCGGCGATAAATATGTCTATACACCGGGAAAGAGAAGGAACCCGGACAGGAAGACGGAAGAAATCCACAAGGACGCAAAAGATTTCCTCTACCGCGGGATAACGTTCTTCAACGAGGGCAGCTTCCAGAAAGCGATAAAGAACTTTCAGAATGCGCTGAAGCATTCCGAAAACCCTACACTCTACAACCTTCTTGGGCTCGCATACTGCGAGATCGGTGAGTACAAGCAAGCCGTAGAACCGCTGGTCAGAGCCACACAGCTCGACGAGGAGAACGGAAAGTACTACCTCGATGCAGGGCACGCCCTGTACGAGATGGGGATGTGGGAGAGGGCCATTGACTTCCTCATCGATTCATACAACCTCCTCAAGGAGGCCAGGCGTCTTGGTTCCTGCTGTGTGTTTCTCGCAATATGCAACTACCATCTCCAGAGGGACTCCCGAACAGAGTTCTTTCTCGAAGAGGCCGTAAACTACGATCGTGAAAACAAGAGTTACAGGGTCCTGCTCGAGGAGTTCAGGGCCTCTCAGGAAACCCCTTCATCCGCAAGATGGAAACACAGATTTGCCTTCACCTCCAAGCTCGAGGATTCACTGGGAAATATCTTTCATACCATCTTTTCAAAGTGACCATCCTCTTTCTCTTTTTCGTAAAGAGCAATAAAGAAGATCGTTTTCCATTTATGGCCGATACTACTATATGAATTGAAAAAAACCTGATTCGATGTATACTGTAGTTCTATAGGGCGAAGGAGTTACTATGGATCGGCTGAAGAATAAGGTTATAATCCTTGTCATCCTGCTCTTGGGTATTCTGCAGGTCGCCTGGGGAGCAAACGTCCTCGTACCGACAATGGACCTCACCACTAAGGTCAACCTTCAGGCTCAGCTGGAGACAAGGGGGGAGTTTGCGGTTTCCTTCGACGGGGGATACAAGTATCAGGCAAAGCTCGCTTTCCAGTATTACGATACGATGCTCGAAGACGATACACGCTCTTCTCTCGTCTTCGACGGTGCACAGGCTTCGATAAGGGACATATTCAAGGCCGTTGATCTCACCTACTTCACCGGATACTACGGAATCCTCGGAGAGGGACAGTACTACAAGGGGCACCTTTACCACGGCATCGGGGGATTTGACTACAACGGATATCTCCCCATCCTCGGTACGGGTTTTATCGTAGGAAACAGCCGTCCGGAGGTTTTTGAGGGCAAGGCGTATGTCTATCAGCAGTATGGCATGAGCTACATCAACGCGTGCGACCTCCTCCTGGGAGTCAACCTCGATCCCTTCACTGCCAGGCTCTTTCTCGGTATGGCGACCGGCGCATACAGAATAGGAACCCAGCTCATGTGGCTCGGTGAAGCAACGGAAATATATCTTACCATTGGAAACCCTAGTATTTCCGCTTCAGACAAGATAGATTTCGATGATTTTTACCTCCTCATGGAGGAGTGGTTCAAGATGGAGAACCTGAACCTCATCCTCTCCGTATTCTCACGGCCCAACATACACTACAACTACATTTCTCGCGGATACTCACCTACAAACGAGACGAACGATCTCGATTTCAACTTCAACCTGAACTACGCACCGGAGGCGAGCAACTTCTCCGGGGGCGGTGAGCTCAATGTACAGACAAACAGCCAGGAGACCGTTGGTGTGTATCTGTCGCCGTATATCAAGGTCTTCACGTCGGGAGTAACATGGAAGATGAAGGTGGACTTCAATCTCATAAGCCAGGCGAGAGACTTTATAACAGCCTACCTTAATATCAACGCCTCTTTTTAACCGGTTTCCGGTCAAACCGGCCGCAGGCATGACCGGCACCCGCTATTTTGACTTGAATATTAAACGTTTACACCTTAATATAGATGTGGAGATTTCTCTCTGTGGGGAGTTTGTTATGAAGAGCTTCTGGGAAAGGGTAAAAGAGACACTCAAGCAGAAGGCCTCCTCCTTTGGCGAGAAGGTAAACGAGTACAGCCATTACAGTGCGCTCTCAGTGGAGAAGTATAATCTCACAAAACAGGCGGAGAAGCTCATGTCGGACCTCGGGGGGAAGGCGTACACCCTCTTCTCTGAAAAGAGGATCGATGAGCTGGGGGACGACGAAGAAGCGTTGAACTACTTGCTGAAGATCAGGGGAATCGAAAATGAGATAAAAGAGGTGGAGGAGAAGATCAAGAACCTGAAATCCGAGCAGAAGAATCCTTCCGGTTAGTTCCTGGTACTTTAATCGCTTCTGGAAATATACATGCAGTAAACGTCCGTTCAGTATCCGCTTTAACACACAAAAGCTATCTGCTGTTCTTCACGTATTCGTATCCGCTATCTATCGCCTTCCGGTTTATGTCGTTGTATTTTATGTTCCTCTTTGACACAACCCGGCCGAGAGATCCTTTCACGTTGTCGGTTGCCAGTATCCCTGTGACAGCAATCCACGCACCGACCATCACCATGTTGCTCGCTCTCCCGCTCCCCGCCTCTTCGGCGATATTGTTAGCCGGGACGTAGTATGCCTTAACGTCTTTCCTCTCCACCTTCCGGTCTATGAGCGACTCGTTAACGAATATACTTCCTCCGGACGCAACGAGGCTTTCGAACTTATCCAGCGAGGGTTTGTTCAACACGATAAGGCTCGTCGGATGAGGAACAAGCGGAGACGCAATTTCCTGGTCCGAGATGATCACCGCACAGTTGGCCGTCCCGCCTCTCATCTCGACACCGTATGACGGAATATGAGACACCTGCTTTCCCTCTATCATCCCTGTATAAGCGAGGAGTGTTCCGGATAGTATCACCCCCTGCCCACCGAAGCCTGCTATGATTATCTCCTCAATCATTTCGATTCTCCCCCTTTCCCCCTGTCTCTAAACACAGCCAAAGGGTAATACGGGATCATCTGCTCCTCCAGCCACCCGGCGGAAGCTTGTGGAGTCATGCCCCAGTTAGTCGGACACATGGAGAGCACCTCCACGAAGCTGTATCCTGTACCGTCTATCTGGTACTGCAGCGCCTTCTTGATGGCCTTCTTTGCCCGTATGATGTTCTTTACATTGTGTACGGAAACACGCTCGATGTATACGGGTAGCACAAGCTGGTTCAGGAGTTCGCACATCTGCAGGGGCTGCCCCGCCTGCTCGGGATCACGCCCGAACGGGGTCGTCTTCGTGAACTGTCCGGCGAGCGTTGTCGGGGCCATCTGCCCTCCTGTCATACCATATATGGCGTTGTTCACGAAGATCACGGAAAATTTTTCGCCTCTGTTTGCCGCATGGATAGTCTCTGCGATCCCGATTGCCGCAAGGTCTCCGTCCCCCTGATATGAAATGACGATCCTGTCGGGCTGTGCCCTCTTTATCCCTGTGGCCACAGCTGCAGCCCTTCCGTGTGCAGCTTCAGTCCCATCGCAATCCAGGTAGTTGTATATGAGTACAGAGCATCCTACAGGGGCCACAATGATAGTTCGCTCCCTGATACCGAGCTCATCGATATTCTGTGAAAGGATCTTGTGAATGATACTGTGCCCGCACCCCGGGCAGTAGTGCATTCTCGTATCTCTCAGGGTCCTCGGTTTCTTGTATACAGCCTTCACCCGTACACCTCCCCGATCTTCTCTAATAGTTCGTCCTTGTCAGGAACCATCCCGCCGGTCCTTCCGTAGAAAAAGACCTCCTTATTGCCGTTGACCGCAAGCTTCACATCATCTATCATCTGGCCGAGATTCATCTCGACATCGAGAAACGCCCGCACTCTTTTCTCACTTGAAAGCTCCTCGAGCACCGGGGCCGGGAAAGGCCACAAGGTGATGGGCCTGAGGAGGCCGACTTTCATACCGCGCTCTCTCGCCTCCAGGATACATGCTTTCGCGACCCTCGAGGCGGTTCCGAAAGCGACGATTACGAGCTCTGCGTCGTCGAGTCTGTACTCCTCGTACTTCACTTCCTTTGTTGTTATCTCATCGAACTTTCTCTGCAGACGGAGGTTGTGCTGTTCCAGCGCACCCTGGGGCGAAAGCCTGAGGCTCATGATGATCCGGGAATCCCTCTCTTTTGCACCGTCCAGTTTCCAGTCGTTTTTTGGGATTTCCTTAGTCGTGGGCTTTGGGAGAACGAGAGGCTCGGTCATCTGGCCCAGAACTCCGTCGCCGAGCACGATAACCGGCGTACGGTATATATCGGCGAGATCGAACGCATCGAGCATTATGTTGCAGAGCTCCTGTACCGTACAGGGTGCCAGCACAATTACCCTGTAGTCCCCATGGCCTCCTCCCCGTGTTGCCTGGTAATAATCGGACTGTGCGGGACCTATGTTGCCCAACCCGGGCCCGCCCCGCATGATGTTGACGATTACAGCCGGAAGCTCAGCCCCTGCGAGGTATGAGATCCCTTCCTGCATGAGACTAATCCCGGGCGAAGAGGACGAGGTCATCACCCTCTTTCCGGAAACACTTGCACCCCAAACCATATTAATAGAACTGATCTCGCTCTCTGCCTGGAGGAAGCATCCGTCTATCTCGGAAAGCCTTCGGGCCATATATGCCGGGACTTCGTTCTGCGGGGTTATCGGATATCCGAAGTAGTACCTGCAACCTGCGACTATCGCACCTTCACACAGGGCCTCGTTCCCCTTCATCAGTACCTTTTCGCTCATGCTTAGGCTCCATCGCTTGATTTCAGTTCATCCTAAAGATCATCTGTAAACCTCTATACACATATCGGGACAAATAATGGCGCAGAAGGTACAGCTGTTACACTTTTCCCGGTTCTCGAAAACACTGTAGTGGTATCCGGAGCGATTAAAATCTTCCGACATTTCGAGGACATCTCTGGGGCACGCGGCTATGCAGAGCTCACAGCCCTTACAGCATTCGGTTTCTATGACTACTCTTTCGGGATCCTTCACGCCCGTCTCCTCAATAAATGATTTCACTTTTTCTTCCCCGATACGATAAGAATAATAAGGGGCACATAGTTATTCAAGGATTATTCCCATGAAAAGAATCTGTTTCTCCTCATTCATCATCCTGGTATTTATCCTGGCATCTGCAGCATTCGGCGACGTGACCGTACTTCCAAACGGCGTGCTAAACCCGGGTGATACAGTCATCGTCACCGGAGACTATGTTCGCGTGAGAACGGGACCCAGTCTCGAAAACAGGATCCTTACCAAAGTTAACAAGGGGATTGTTGCCACGATTATCGAAAGAGGGGAAAAGGTCGTCGAAATACAGGAGATGAAAAACTACTGGTACAGGATAAAGCTGGAAAAGAGCGGCATAGAAGGATGGATGTTCGGACACTATCTGGATAAAAAAGAAGAAAAAAAGATCGTGGCCGTCAAGAAACCCGAAACAGAAAAACCCGTCATCCCCCCGCCAAGCTTCCTGGCACTGAAAGACATCGGTACCATCGAGGAGACCTCTTCTATTATCTCAACCGGCGACCTTGACGGAAATGGCACACCTGAGATCATATTCGTCAGCCGTGAGGAGAAGGGCAGATACAACAACCTTGTAGGTTATGAAAAAGAGGAGGGCGGCTACAGGGAAGTTTACCGTGTAAGGGTAATGAGCGCTGCGATAGATGATATCAAGGTTTTTAATATCTCCGGGCTGGATAGCGCGCTCATTGCGATCTCCGGCGGAGGCTACTCCAGCCTGTACAGCTACCAGAAGGA
This sequence comes from Spirochaetota bacterium, assembly GCA_035527995.1. Lineage (GTDB taxonomy): Bacteria > Spirochaetota > B62-G9 > B62-G9 > DRHN01 > JAFGTF01. The sequence continues at coordinate 8,154 of DATKZJ010000113.1, forward strand.
AAGAAACGTGCTTAATCTTATCTACAAGCTCCAGACCCCTCTGGTAGTGGTAGGATCACTCGACGGAAACGGCAATTGGCTTGTTTCCCTCCGGAAGAACAAGGTCACGGACAACGACGGAACAGAGACCTACTATATAGGAGCGGCTAGGCTCGAGCCGAACAGGGGGAGGATACAGCTCAAAGAGAAGATCGAATATATGAAACCCCTGCCTGTAAAAAAACTCACGGCATTCGACCTGGACAACGACACGAAAGATGAAATCATTTGCGAAATAGGCGGAGGAAACTTTGGAGGAGGGGTCGCTGTACTGAAGCTCGCAGGGGATAAGATCACAAAGCTCCTCAACAGCGGTGTGAACACCCACAAGGACGGTCAGTTCGTCGGCCTGTGGGGAGTCAAAACAGATGAAAGCGCAAAGCTCATCCTCTACACAACAGATCCGTCAACGAGTGACGATGTAAACACGAGGTTCGGTTTTCTCGTTACCTCCCTGAAGGGCAAGGATCTCATACAGGAGAAATTCTACCCCGTCGGCCCGATGCTCGATGACATCAACAACACGAGACAGGTACGGCTCTTCGGCCACGAAGCTTCGCCTCTTCCCTTTATCGTCCTCGATTTAAACCAAGACACGAATAATTATACTGTTAAAGCGCCTTCCATTTAATCTCAAACTTCTTGACAAAATTGAACCTTTGTGGTGTAATTGCAGTACATCATTTGATCTTCCTTCATAATCAGAGTCGGGTGTTTCTGTGCCAATCTATCGGCGCTCTATTCACCAGCAACTGAATTACATCAACGTATTCTTTACATCATACGAAATATACTGCTGCGTTATCTCGCTGTAAGCCTCAGAAAGGACAATCTTACGGCAGGAAGGCGGCAGGATTATAACCTTTTACAACACAAAAACAAAGGAGGGAAAAATGAAACGAAAGATTCTATTTCTTTTTGTAGCGCTTATCTTTGTTCTCAGTATTGCGTGCATGGCTTTTTCTACTGATAAGCACTTTGCAGACGTTGGGATCGTCTTCTTTCCCGGCGGTCCTCCAGGCTGCCCGTTCGCCTCTGTGGTGTACAGGGGGGCAAGAGCAGCCGAACAGGACCTGGGGTGCAAGGTCGATTACGTGTGGTCCGACTGGCTCCCCGACAAGATGATCGCCCAGTTCAAGGACGCTGTTGCAAAGAGGCCTGACGCGATATGCATCATGGGCCACCCCGGCCCGGACGCGTTCGGTCCGCTTGTAGATGAAGCTATCGCAAAGGGGATCATTGTCACGAGCCAGAACACATCCCTTCCTCCGATAGAGGAAAAGTACAAGGACGTAGGGTTCGGCTATGTGGGACAGGAGCTGTATGCATCCGGTGTCATGCTTGCAAAGGGCGCAATAAAGAGGGCCGGCCTGCGCCGGGGTGACCTGGCAATGGTCTGGGGCCTCATCTCCCAGGAAACGAGGGGTCTGCGATCAAAGGGGTGCGTTGATGCATTGAAAGAGGCAGGGATGAAGGTCGACTACATTGAGATCTCGGATGCCGTGAATGCAGAGGCCGCCCAGGGAACACCTGTCTTTGCAGGATATGTCGCGAAGAACCCGGATGTGAAGCTCATTGTCACGGACCATGGTGGCCTCACAGCCACCGCTGAGACCTACATGAAGGCTGCCCGAAAGAAACCGGGAGACATCTACATTGCCGGCTTTGATCTCAGCCCGGCAACTGTCGATGCAATCAAGAAAGGGTATACCGGAGTGGTGCTCGACCAGCAGCCCTACCTGCAGGGATATCTTCCTATTGTGCAGGTATGCCTGACCAAGAAATACGGTTTCGCAGGGCTCCATATCGATACAGGTGCGGCTCTTATCGATAAAACGAACATCGATTTCGTGGCGCCGCTCGCCCAGAAAGGTATCCGCTGAAAATGGACCCGGCTCATTCCAACCTGCTCGTCTCAATGGTGAACATCCGGAAGGCCTTCGGCAAGGTCGAGGTACTGAAGGGTGTCGATTTCAATGTAAACCACAACGAGATCGTCGGTCTCGTCGGAGACAACGGCGCAGGCAAATCTACCCTTATTAAGATCCTCACGGGAGTCCATCGGCCCAACGAAGGAGATATCTACTTCAAGGGAGAACGCATTACCATCCACTCCGTCGAAAGATCGAGGGAGCTCGGCATAGAAACCGTGTATCAGGAGAGGGCGCTCAGTGAGCAGCAGACTCTCTGGAGAAACATATTCATGGGGAGAGAGATCACAACGAACTTAGGGTTTCTCAAAATAAAGGACCAGCGTGAGGAGACTGATCGTATCCTGAGAGAGCAGATGGGATTCACCTCCAAGGCGATCAATACGGATTCGATAGTGCAGTTTCTCTCAGGCGGTGAGAAACAGGGAATCGCCATTGGCAGGGCCCTCTTCTTCAATGCAGAGCTCATTATCCTTGATGAACCGACCATGGGACTCTCCCTGGCCGAGACAAAGAAGGCGCTGGATTTCGTGAGGAACATAAAGCACCAGGGCAAGTCTGCGATATTCATCAGCCACAACATATACTACGTGTACCCTATTGCTGACAGGTTTGTGATTCTCGATAGAGGTGAGATCGCCGGTGAGTTCCTTAAAAAACAGATATCTCAGGATGAGCTCGTTGAACGCATGGTAAAGCTCGCAAAGACTGGAAAGATGAGTTAATAGATGCCCGTGACTTTGTTCGCAAAGTCACGGGCATACTAAATCAGGAATCGAACAGCATGGTACGAACTTCACGATCAAGAGAACGCAGGCTGGAGCTGAGTATCCTCGGTGTATTTGGAGGGATCTTCCTCCTCTTTATTATAGGAAGCCCCAGCGTGTTCACGCGGTTTGATATCTATTACTCCTTCATGTCGACCATTCCTTTTTCCGGCATCATGGCTCTCGCGATCACCCTTGTGATCGTCGCGGGAGAGATGGACCTCTCCTTCCCATCGATCATGGGCTTCTCGGGGTGGGCCTTCGCAAAGCTCTCCAACGTCATGATAGACGGCGGGATGAATCCTGAGCTTGTGATCGTAATAGCGATGCTCGCATGCTTTGTAACAGGAATTTTAGGGGGCGTACTCAACGGGACCCTCGTCGTGAAGGTGAGGATCCCCTCTCTCGTTGCCACTATCGGGACGATGTTTTTCTGGAGGGGCCTCGTAAACGTATGCGGCCAGGGGTACGGCGAGAGCCTCGTCCCTTTAAACGAGACAGTGCTCTTCAAGATTTTTGTCGGAAGGCTGGGGGGCCTCGTCCCTGCTCAGGCAATCTGGATGCTCTGCCTCGGGTTCGGGTTCTGGCTCCTTCTGAAGCGGCACAGGTTCGGCTCTCACGTGCTTATCATCGGAGACAATACTGAGAGCGCCCGCATGATGGGAATACGTGTAGACAGGGTTAAGTTC
>DATKZJ010000114.1:0-12593 GCA_035527995.1 Spirochaetota bacterium
ACATTCCCTCCGATCAGCGTGTACCTTTATGAGGGAAGCTACTATGTGGAGGACGGACACAGGAGGGTTGCGGCGTGTAAAGCTCTCGGTATACAGTATATTGATGCAAGGGTAAAAGAATATGTCTACAAGGGCGATGAGCGAAACATCGAAGGCGCGCTTACGCGACGGAGGTTCGAGACCGAGACCGGGCTGAAGAACATAGACCTCAGGTATGAATGGGGATACAGCGTGCTCCACAGAGGGGCCGCTCACTACCCGTCGGATAAAGGTGTAAAGATGAGGGCGCAGCTATGGTATTCCTCCTGGTTTCTCCCTTTCTGCACCGAGATAAAAAACTCGAGACTTGTGAAGAGGTATCCGGACCTGGCGCCGGAGGATATCTATGTCATAGTCGTCGGATTTTACGACGATTTCATGGGCGGTGTTCCCCGCGCCGCCGGGTTCGACACCCTGATCTCCGGTTTCATGTTCACTCACAGTATAAGGGAGCGGCCTCTGCGAAGAGGTTTCTTCAGAATACTGCGCGTCCTGATATTCCGGGTGAGGAGGCGGTAGCGCGCTGGCAGCGGGTTGTACTGCGGGTTGTATGATACACTTGACATTACATCCGGTTTCCGGTAGAGTGAGAGATGGATATCGGAACAGCAGTTTATCTGCAAGGAACGGATCATCCGGACCGTTGTGGATAGCCTTCATTACAGGGTCCCGGTAATTAAAATATCGAACGGGGTACGAGGCGTTCGGAAGGGCCTGAAAAAGAGTACAGCCTTCAGATTTTCTGTTTTTTGAGAAGGCAGACCCTGTCGCCAGGGGATGTGTAACTATGGTTCGAATTCGGTTCTCATTCATGAAGCTTTTTGAAGCAGCAAAAAACTCGACATAGGATTTCGATGGAAATGCCCGAACGAAGATTGAAAACAAGCGCTCTAATCCTGCTTTTCGTTCTTGCTTTCCTTTTCTCTTCCGGGTGCGGGAGAATTGTCGGGAAACTGAGCGGGACGCTGAAGGCCAGGAAAGAAGCGCTCTACGAACTCGAACAACCTCCTTCGTACGATGAAACATCTTACGACGAAATGTCGTCCGGCGAAATGTCGGCCGACGAGGAAGCATACGGAAAGGAGCTTCCGGCCCGGTCCGCCCCGGCCGAGAAGAAGGCAGCCGCTGAAAGTGACCAGCCATCTCCCCTCCCGGCGCCGAAGCAGCCGGCAGTGACGGCCGAGGAGCGAAAACGCGTATACTCCGGATACTGCAAGCTCGGCGTCGACAGTGTGGAGAAGCGGACAGAAGAGGTGTTCGAGATTGCAGAGAGTTTCGGCGGCTGGATCGAGCAGGCAGCCGGGAACATCGTAATCGTGAGGATTCCCGCCGAAAGGTTCGAGGAGGCCTTTAATAGGGTCCTCGACATCGGCCGGCTCATAGACAAATCGATCGAGACCCAGGATGTTACCGAGCAGTACCTGGATCTTTCGGCGAGGCTCGAGCTGGCCCGGGGGACAAGGGAGAGGCTTTACCGGCTCCTCGAACGAACTGATGATGTCAAGGAGAGGCTCCGTATACTCCGGGAGATAAGGAGGCTCACGGACGAGATAGAGGAGATACAGGCGAGATTCAACCTCCTGAAGGAGCAGATCGCCTTTTCCGCGATTACGGTCGAGCTCGTCCCACGTCTCGCGTACGAGACACCGTACAGGGAAAAAATTCCGTTCGCCTGGATACGGAACCTCGACCCGGTATATACAAGCATCTACGAGCTTTCAAAAAAAGTGTCGTACGAGCTCCCTGATGATTTCGCAGTCTTCGAGAAGGAGGATGCGTTCCGTGCAGAGAGTGCGGACGGGACGAGGGTCAGGATCGGTACTGTGCCGAACCTGCCGGACGGAGACAGTCTCTTCTGGAGAAAGGCCCTGGGGTATCATCTCGATCAGTTCTACAGAAAGTCCGAAGCACTGTCTACAGGCAGCGCCGAATGTGTTCTTTTCACGAGCAAGGACAGGGAGCCGTTCTACTACCTTGTCGGAGTCGTAGCAGAGAAGCGGACGCTTTTGGTGATCGAGGCGTTTTTCCCGTCAGAGGACTCTTTCGGGAAGAGATACGAGGAGATTGAGCGATCTATAGAAGATCTTGAGGTGAGGTGACCTTGAAACCGTTACTATTCCTTCTAGCGGTCATGATGCTGGTTGCGTGTGCTGTTCCGGTCTACGGTGCGGATTACATGTATCACCAGTACAGGACAACGATACTCGTGACCGACCCGGAGCACTCAGCAGATCTAATAATCGAGTGGGTCGAAGACGAGGGAGGATACTATACCTACAAGTCGCAGGAGATCGTCGTTTTAAGGGTACCCGCGGAGCGGACCGGGGTCCTCCGCGGCTACCTTGAACAGATATCGGAGGCGGTGGTAGAGGTCTCTGTTCAGTCCCGGGATTTGAGGGAGCAGATAGTGACGCTGCGGTCCAGGATAAAGAGCGGTGAGGAGGTGCTCCGGCGAAACCTGCAATATCTTGACCAGGCGGATGTAGAGGGGACTCTTGCAATAGAAAGAGAGATCAGAAGCCTTCTCACTGAGCTCGAAAGCTTCAAGGGTTCGCTTCGCAAGCTGGAGACCGACCGGAGGTATGCATATTTTGAGGTCGTCCTGAGTTTCCAGGAGCAGACACTGCCCCAGGACATCCCCTCATCGTTCGGGTGGATCAATACGATAGATTTCTACTACTTTGCAGAGGAGGGACCGTAGGAATGAGGTTTTCCAGATTCGTTCTCGCTGCAGTTATCCTCCTTTTAGCCGCTTCATGCTCCAGGATCAGGGTTGAGCCTCCTGACGGTTTTGCAGAGTATAAGACAAGGGAGTTGTGGGGCCCTCGTGTATACAGAGCGGTAAGCCCGGAGGGAATGCTTTTCAAGGCCAGAAGCGTCAGGAACTATCCGCCCCAGGACCTCGATTTCTGGAAAGAGGCTCTTTTCTCCCACCTCGAAAAAGAGGGCTACCGTCCCGCAGGGCAAGCTGAAGTGTTCCAGGCTTCGGGCGACGGAGTTCTCTTCGAATGGGCTGTTCCATACGGACAGGAGGATTACATATACCTCACTGCAATTGTGCCCTCAGGACGGAGAATCGCGGTGGTCGAGGCTGGAGCGGAGTACAGTATATACAGAGAGTACAGAGAGGTAATCCTTAACTCCCTCAAGACCATCTCGTTACGCTGATCCATACAGAACATGGGCGGGATCATGAAGATACTTGCATTGGCGGACAAAAGACACCCTGCTCTGTACGATTATTTCGACCCTGCACGCTGGAAGGATGTCGGGCTCGTTGTCTCCTGCGGGGATCTTCCTCGGGACTATCTCTCATATATGGTGACCGTGCTGTCTGTGCCGCTGCTCTATGTTCCGGGAAACCACGACAAGCGGTATCGTACCAAGCCCCCTGAAGGGTGCGATTCGGTTGATGATCGGGTTGTCAGGGTGAAGGGGCTCGTGATCGGAGGACTCGGAGGAAGCATCTGGTACAACGGCGAGGGGTTTCAGTATAGGGAGAACGAGATGAGGAAGAGGGTGAAGAGGCTCCTGCGCAAGGCCGACCGTATGGGCGGGCTGGACCTTTTCGTGGCGCATGCGCCACCGTACGGGATTCAAGACCTCGACGATTCTTCTCATCGCGGATTCAGGGTATTCAGGACACTCGTGGAGGAGGCGGGGACCCGTGTTTTCCTGCACGGGCACAACCACGAGCTTTTTTCAAAAGGCGACAGGGAAACCGTGGTCGGCGGCGTGCGCATCATCAATGCCTTCGAGTACCACGTTTTCGACATAGAGAAGGACCAGTTCGGTGCATGAAAAAGCGTTTCATGGACAGCCGGAACAAGACGGGCCCGGGCATCAGCAACTGGTACGTAAGGCCCTTAATACAGAAATACGATCCCGATTCGGGAAGTTTTACTCCCGCGGTTTTAATCTTCCGATTGACGAAAACCGATTCGGCACCACTTTTTTAGGAAAAGCAGCTGGTCTCCTCCTTAGCTGCTCATAAGGGTAAACGCATATCTCAGAGCCGTATCATATCGATATTGAGCCATAACTCCACGGAAGGCGGTGTACATAACCCAACTTCGCCATTTTTGAGCTTAAGTTGATACTCTACAAGAAGTTAAGTTTATTTTTCGTCACTACTGATTTTTTACTAATTTTTTTCTCGGCATCGTTCTCCCAGATAAGCCAAGCTTTCGATAGATCTCCAAATGCTCAGGTTCTACCTTCGAGTTAATGCGTACGTACTGTTGCCTCGCAATTCCATCCTCACCTTTTACTTTATACCCTATCGTTAAGCGTTCATGGGTTTTTAAGATATTCCGAATTGTATCCCACTTCCGGTGATCACCTTTTTGACGAAGGCGATATTCTATTATGTGCAGCAGATGATAGGCCAAAACCGATATAAACATATGGGTATCAACTCTTTCTTCAATCTGATGAAAATTAGGCCTTAAACCGAGGGATGATTTCATGCTCTTAAATGCATACTCTATTTGCCGCAGCATCACGTAGGTTTCCCATATCTCTTTATCACTCAGATCCAATCGGTCTGTCCTCAGTACATAGCTCCCTTCTCTAGCAGTCTCTTCCTCATATAATCCAGCCTTCTTTTCCCACACAATTGTTACAGCGCGAATCCCCGGATCACTTGCTACCTTGTCCTTCTCAGGGATTACCTCCACAGTATACAATTTTGATGCTTTCGGGTACTTCTCTTTGAGCTTTCCTATAAGCTCCACCACCTTTTGATACTTCTTCGTTCGATGGGGGAGACCCAACCCTTTTTTGTAATATTCCAACCGTTCTAAAAAGAGCTTCTCCACTCTCGTGCGCATGCTCATCTCTTTTGCCACTTTCTGCTCACTCCGACAAAGGATATACCCCTCCCCCTCATGCAAAAACCTCTTTACCTCTAATTTTATTCCTTTCCCCTCATCCTCCTTGATCACCTCCATCCCGCTGTAATCTTCTTCAAAGGGTACTTTGCCCCTGTTTACCACAACATAATGATAGCCGTTCTCCTTCAGCCACTCGATATTCTCCTCAGTTGCTATCCCCGCATCTACAACAATCGTCTTATCTTTTGCCGTATCAGGTAAATGATTTTCAAGTTCTTTTATCATCACTTCTAGAGTTTCCCCTTCAAACTGATTCCCGGCAAATAGCTGACTGTACTTGGCAAACCCACATTCATCGACAATTAACCCCAAAGTAACCAGCTTGCAATCATCCCTCTTCTCTTTTGATCGTCCCCACTGTGCCTTCGGATTCTTTATCCCTCCTCCCTCGAAATACGTGTTCGTTAAATCAAAGAAAAACATCTTCTCCGATAATGAAAAAAGATCCTTCTCAACTTTTGATAGATGTTTCTCCAATTCATCTTTTACTGAAAAAAGCCTGTCCCCCGCTCTGTAGTACGAGTTTAACGATGGCCGTAAAGGCCTCCCTGCTAATTCAAACAGTGCTGATCGTTTCTCCACCCATTCCTTCGTATATCGCTCACTCCCCGGATCTAGAAGCCTCCCTATCACTAATGCCGCCATCAGAGGGATCACATTCGCTGATATCCCCTGTCGGGTGAAAAATTCATTCATGCGCAACTCATTCCATACAGAATGACAGACATACTCCGGCCCCAGACCCCTATGTGCCTCCGTCTCAAGTGAGTTCACCTCAACACCCTGGTAATCTGTTTCAGCCCTTTCAGCAATCTCCTGCGCCTGCTTCCTGAATATCTTCTCCGCTGCAGTTCTCGCCTGCTTCTCAAGCCTCGCATCTAAATCAATAAAGCTCATCTGCCCAGTGAGGATATCTTCAACTCTTTTTGCAAACGCCTTGTGCTGGGTTGGGTAGATATCCAACTTCCCCAAGTTGAGGATAAGTCGCTGGCGAGGTCCTTTCTCAGTTCTGATGTTCTCTACCAGGTGGATATATTCATACACTTTTTGTGTTTTTCCATTTCTTTTTCTTACTTTTTTTACATACATGCACTTACTATATCATGGGTCTAGGGGGATGTCAAGAGAAATATTCTATGTGTGTCACTACAGTAATATTTTTGATAGGAGAAAAATTAATTCATAAAATAGAAGGAGTTATAAATTAAAGGACTCAAAAATTAGAGAAAATCAGCTGTTTTTATTATAAATTTGGGGAAATATGGATAAGATCTGTTTCCGTCACGGTTTTTTGAGCGTGCCGTCGACCGCTTTTGTAATTACCGACAGCGGGTCAAAATGATCTAAAATTTTATTCGAACGGGGATAACTGACAACTTGGCGGTATATAATACTGTCATGCAAAAAATGATGTTTAAAGTGGGAGAAACGCCAAAATTCCTATTCCTAAATATTTATCGGGACTAGTGAGAAATGGGGATTTAGATAAAGTCGGTGCCGGACTGTTACCTGCTGCCATTTGTTATGTTTCTGATACGGCAGGCCGAAAAATCAAAGTTCGGGTAGTTGTCGCATAAGCTCCGAGCAGGGGCCTGCACGCATTACAATTGAAAGGTCCTCTTTTATCGATCGAGCAGGGAATGCTTTATACGGGTTTTTGGATAAAGAGGCCGCTTCAGGGGCATTGATCGTCAAACGAGAAAAAGAAAGATTCGGGATTCGAATGCCGGAGCTGCATAACGCTACAGAACTGCATACATATAGAAGAAAGGTTTCACCCAACCGCCGACTCCGCGTATACACGAACCTTTTAAATACTGACGGTTACAGGATATTATCGAAATGTAACGTGATAAAAGTAATCAGTTCGATTACAGATAGGTCGAGGGGGCAATGGAAAAGATGTTTGAATGGATGAGAACAAAGGGTGCCTGAAAGAGTATCGAACGGATCCTCTCGATCGATCCCAGGGATGCTCTATACAGGATTATGAATAGAGTGAGAGCTGAGAAGAGCGAAACGGCAAAGGGTATAAACGGGGATATTCGGCAATAAATGCAGGGAAAAACAGGGGGATTCAGGTGCCGGTGCAGAACGGGGGTATAGGGCTCAGGGGAGCTGCATGCTATCTCTTTTTCGGGAACCGTATCCTCTTGAAGCTCTCGGCCCTTTGTTTCAGCGGTCTTTCGATTGCCATGCGCTCTATCGAGGAGCCGAGCTGAACCCCGTGGCAGCGGGTGTGATCGAGCATGTACTGCGCGTCTTCGGGATTTACGAGCGAGGCACCGTGTGCGAGAAGGATTACGTCCGGTTTTATGCTTTCGGCGATCTCGTAGTGCTCCTGTGTGCGCCGGGCCATATCTTCGAGAGAGCTCGATTCTTCGTACCCTGTCGAGCCTCCTTTAGTGATACCCGCATGATAGATGAATATGTCCGGTGCTGCTTCCTTCATGAGCTTTTCAGCGTCCTCTGTGTTGAAGGCGTAGCCTATGCTGAGGAGATCGAGCTCGCGTGCAAGTTTTAAAAGCTCTATCTCCATACCGTAGCCGAGCCCTGTCTTCTCCAGACTGTTTCTGAACTCACCGTCGAACCATCCGACCGTCGGGAAATTATGAACCCCTGAAAATCCCACCCTCCTGATTTCCTCGAGGAAGACCCTCATGTCCCGGAGCACATCCACGCCGTTGAGCCCTGCGATGACCGGTGTCTCGCGAACCTGAGGAAGTACCTCCCGCCTGCCGATTTCATACACCATTTCGTTCGCATCCGCCATTGGAAGCATGCCTGCAAGGCTGCCGTACCCCTGCATCCTGAAGTATCCGGTGTTATACACGCCTATGATGTCGACGCCGCCCTGTTCGATGAACTTTGCGGCGATGCCGTTCCCCGCACCCGTCATGACGAGAGGTCTCCCGCTTTTGATCTCGCTTCGGAGACGTCCTAAAAACTCTTTTTTCGAGTAGCGCTTAGCCATTCTGGTTCCCCCTCTCTTTTTTATCGATAAGGCCGATGAGGGTGCGGGCTGCCCCTTCTGCAAACTCCGGATCTTCGATGGAGAGCTCGCGCTCCACGATGCGGAAGTTTTTAGGAAGGAGCTTTCGAATCTCCTCGGTGAATGCACGATCAGCCTCCGGGTCAAAAAACCCCTGCCCCTCGACGGCGTAGCTGTCGAACCCCTTCGCGGGAATCATGAAAACCGCCTCGTCTTTCGTATGGCTGAGGCGCCGTACCATCTCCCGCGCAACCTGTACCATCTCCCCGCTGTTGAGCCTGAGGTCTGTGATCTGCGGAGAGTGGCGGATGAGCGTACAGTCTCTGAACTTCTCTGGAACAGTTTCGGGTTCGTTAAAGACGAGGACCTCGATCGCACCCGGGCAGATCACCTGAGGGATGCCAAGCCTCCCCGCAGTACAGAGCCTCTCCGGGCCTCCCGCGAGCAGCGCTTCGAACATCTCGTTCGATACCTCGATGGTGGAGAAGTCCAGTACGGCTCCTATCACTTTCTCCTTCATGAGCTGCTCCATGGCGCGGCCCCCGGGGCCGATCGCGTGGAAGACGATTGTCTCGTATCCCGCCTGTTCGAGCACCTCGCACGCCCGCATTGCGCCGCGGGTCGTGATCCCCACGGTAGTCACGGCAACGAGCGGCCTTTTCCCGGTCTCGAAGGTGGTCGTGCTGCGTGCCATGCCGCATACTGCGCCGGCTGCGTTGGAGAGGATCATTCTTGTTACCGGGTTGAGGCCGAGAATGTCCGTCACGGAGAACATCATGGTGATGTCCTTTATATCCACCCATGGGGCGACGTTCCCGCTCGCCATTGTGGAAACCATAACTTTCGGGAACCCGTAGGGGAGTGCCCTCATCACCCGTGTCGAGAGGGTCGTGCCCTGTGTGCCGCCCATGGACACGATCCCGTGAGCCTTGCCCTCTTTCACCAGCCTTGACACGATTTTTGTGGCGCCTTCCGCCATGACCGGGGCACAGGCCTCTCTCGTGGGGTTCTTTAAGAGCTCAGCGAGCGGGGTGCCCCCCTCCTTAGCCACCTCTTCGCGGGTTATGTCAGAGTCTGCGGCAGGGGTGCCGACAACGCCTGTATCGATTACTATCACCCGGTCTCCGTGCTCTCCTATCCGCTCTTTGAGGTAGCGGGTCTCCCTTCCCTTGGTATCGAGGGTCGCGAGAACAATAATCGTCTTATCTGTCATACGTCTCCTCTTTCCTGATAGCCATAAAAAAGGTATAAACCGTAGAAAAGAAAATGTCAAGAGGGTGGAAAGTAGCGATGGAGAGCTTCTATCGACGATGTGAGCTGGGTTTCGAGGAGCGGGTCGGAGTAATCCCTCCCGAATTTCGGACCGGGGATCTCGAGGTAGCCGACAAGCTCCTCGACCGGCCAGAGGGCTTCGTTTCCGTAAATGATCTTTTTTACCTTTTTCAGATCGACGACCCCCATCTCTCTCTCCTCATCGGAGAAGCCGAATGTGCTGTTGAAGATGGAGTCGGTATTCTTGAAATGAAACTCGCACATATAGGGAATCGCTGCTTCGAAGATCTCATAGTTGGAGTGCACCACAACTCCTTCTCTGTTCGCGAAACCGTGTGAAACGTCACCGAGGATGTAAAAAGGTGTGGTACTATCAGCGTGCCGCTCATGGTAATCGCCTAGCTCACAGGCGAGCCACCTGATTTCCTCCGGTGTCGTGGGCCACTCATAGGACGACGACATTGTCTCGACCGTAAGGCCCCGGATCCCGCTCTCTTTTGCGAGCTGCATCAGCTCCCGAATGTGGGAGAGGTAGCAGCCTATACCCTCGTCCCTGTACTCCGGGTGGTCCTGGTATAAAACCCCTGCATTCGCGCCGACATAGTCGACTCCAAGGACAGCTCCCGCATGGATGTAAATTTCATAAATACGCCTTGCTGCCTTCTCGAGGTAGGGGTTTGTGGTAAAAAATCCCGCTGTTATACGGTGTCTTGCGTACAGGCTCTTTATCCTGATGCCGTACCGCTCTGCGGTATCGCGAATTTCGTGGTAATATCCGTCTTCGAGGAAGGGCATCTCAAAGAAGCCGCCGAGCTGGAGGTATACGACTCTGAGCGACCTCATCAGCCCGAACAGCCATTCATACGAGAACCGGTTTTGTACGGTATCGCTCTTGATTCCCAGGTGCAGTTTCATCGAATTTTTCTCATGTTATTCTGAATATTACCTTGCCGAACCTTTGTTCTTTCCCCACGATCCTGCGAAAGGTGTCTGGGCCTTCACTGAGCTGCGGTGTATGGGAGATGAGAGGCGCGACATCCATAGTCCTGTCCATCTGTTCCAGGACGGTTGTCCAGTCGTCTCTTCCCCGTGGAACCGGTTTCGAGTTCCAGGTGCCGTGGATGGTGATCTCACGCCGCAGAATACCGGAAACGTCCGCTTTCGGCAGAAGGATGTCGCCGGCCGGATTTCCGAGGAAAAGCACTTCTCCAAACTTGCCGACGGACTCCAGTGCCTGCCTGTACGTGAGAGGCAATCCGCAGGCTTCGACTGCGACTCGGACGCCGGTTCCTTCGGTGAGGTCTCTCACGGTCTCTACAGGGTCTTTCTTCCTGGGATTCACCGTCATAAAGCCCATGCCGGCGGCAGTCTCTATCTTTTTTTCGTCGATTTCAACGATACACACGGTCCCGCACCCAAGTATTTTAAGCCACTGCGCAGCCATGTTTCCTATGGGGCCTCCCCCGTACACCGCTGCGGTTTCGCCTCCCTTCAGGCAGAACTTTCTTACGCCGTGGAGAGCCACGGCGCAGGGCTCTGTCATCGCGGCATGGAGGATGTCAACATGCTCTGGAACAGGGAAGAGGTTGCTCTCAGGGACCAGGACGATTTCGGCAAACCCCCCGTCCTGACGCGAGCCGTAGTAGCTGTAGGAGCTGCACTGTGCGTAGTCTCCGGTCTGGCATGAGGAGCATCTCCCGCACCAAAGGAGGGGGAATACGACGACCCTTTGGCCTGGACTGTACATACCCCCTTCCGGCGCTTTTTCCACTATTCCTGAAAACTCGTGTCCCATGACGAGAGGGTAATGGTATGCGCCGTGCTCGAACCCCCTGTGGATGTCCGATCCGCATATACCGGCGGCAGCCACCCTGATCCGATAGTACTCCTTTCCCGGCTGCTCCGGATCGGGAACGTCGAGGTACACGAGCTTCGCATTTTCCTGCAGAACGAGCGCCTTCATTTTCTTCCTCCATACTGAAACGGTACGGGTACTATAATACAGCCGGAGAAACCGGTATTCAAGCAAATACAGCCGTGTGCGGCTTTATGCAATTGGTTGCAATTGTCCGGATATTTTATTATTTTACAAAAGCCGTGAATGGGAGGTCAAAAAGGGGCCTGTCGTTCCTGCAGTGTCTGCTGAAAGTTCGTGGTTTTTTGTTGAGGCGCAGGAAGCTCCCAACAGGGTCCCTGTACAATCTGATGCATGGCATGCGGTTTTTTTCAGCAAACCGGTCCCCCAGCATCGCAAAGGAGGGCCCGTACGTTTTCTTTTGAACCCTCCCAATAACATTTTACAGGAGAGAACGGCATGAAAGCCGCAGTACTGGAAAAGCTTGAAAAGTTAGTTGTGAAGGAAGTCGATAAGCCGAAATGCGGGCAGGACGAGGTACTCCTGAAGGTGGAGGCCTGCGCGGTGTGCGGCTCGGATATCAGGATCTACCACTACGGTAACCCCCGAGTTCATCCACCGACCGTCATCGGACACGAGGTATCAGGTGTGGTGGTCGAAACAGGCCCGGATGTCGAGAGGGTGAAGCCGGGTGACCGGGTTGCCATCGGAGCGGACGTTCCGTGCGGGCGATGCTACTGGTGCAGGAACGGCATGGGAACGAACTGCAAGCTCAACTATGCGATCGGTTACCAGTTCCCCGGCGGTTTTCAGGAGTACATGTTGCTGAACCGGACAACTCTCGACTTCGGCCCCGTGACTCTGATACCGGACTCACTCTCCTTTGAGGAGGCAGCCCTCGCCGAACCGCTCGCGTGTGCGATAAACGGCATCGAGCTCGCGAGGTTCTCTTTCGGCAAGAGCATCTGCATCATCGGGCTCGGTCCCATAGGATGTATGATGCTTGAGCTCACCAAGGTCTACGGCGCTTCGAAGGTGTTTGCGGCGCAGCGGTCAAAACGGCGGCTCGAGATGGCCAAACAGTTCCTCCCGGAAGCGCGGTTTATCGCGACGGAGGAGGAAGACCTCGTGGAGTCTGTGATGGAGGAGACGGGAGGGGAGGGGGTCGATCTCGTTATGACAACCGCGTCAACTGTGAAAGCGCACGAAGATGCGATCAAGATGGTCCGGCACCGCGGCTGGGTGAACCTCTTCGGAGGCCTCAAGAACCAGCCGAAGCTCTGCATCGATTCCAACCTCATACACTACAAGGAATGTTTCATCATGGGCTCACACGGTTCTCTCCCCCATCACCATGAACAGGCGGTGCGGCTGATCGGTGAAAAGAAGGTCCATGCGAAGTGGTATATCTCCGAGACCTTCGGGCTCGACGACATACAGAAGGCATTCGACTATCACGAGTCGAGAAAGGGAATGAAGGTTATCGTAAAACCGGGAGCGTGAGTATGAAGAAAAAGATATCACCCTCAATGATGTGCAC
>DATKZJ010000115.1:0-4441 GCA_035527995.1 Spirochaetota bacterium
CGTGCAGTCGTACCGGTTCCACGAGAAGAACGGTCGGATATTTATATCGCCGAAAAGGTACTCGAGAGCGACACCCTCGAGCAGGACTGCCTTGGATATCGAGCTCGTCGGGTTGATGGTGTCCCTGTAACGGGCGAGATCATAATACGGGTTGCTTAATATTACAGGAAATATGCCCCCGAACATCAGACCCTGACCGAAAAGGGGCACGTAGTTTCCAACGATGATCCGCTTGAACCCGAACATCTCTTTCATGAAAAGATAGTAGCTGCCCTTTTCATAGAGGCCCCAGCCTGCGTCCTGTATATACCCTGCGGGGTAGTAGCCGTTCTCTCTGCACCCCTTTACGAGCGCCAGGTTAAGCTCCACGTTCTCCGCTGGAACGAGGTGAAACCTGTAGTAGAGATAGATGTTCCGGTAGGTCAAGGTTTCATCGGTCGGATAGTAGCTTCGCAAGAGCAGGTAACTGCTGCTCCTATCGGCGTGGAGTGGGACGGCGAACAGTGAAGATAGGAGAAAACAGCAAACCGCATACTGTTTCCATTTCACTGTAATTTCCAAAAAATAACGCTTGAAAATATTCACTAATATTGTATGGTATTAAGGTAGTATGTTCAAGGTTTAATTCTAATGTTCAGCCGATATTTCTTACCACTATTGACATCTTTGCTTTTTGGTGTATAATTAGTACCGGGTAAATAAATTTTGGCCTATCTACCCGGCGCTTTCCCAGTTCCCGGCAGGTTTTTACCGGAAACTGATTGTATGATAAGGAAACCTATTGGAGGAATTGAAAATGAGTAAAAGAATAGTGTATGCATTCGTCATTCTTTCTCTTCTGCTGCTGCCTGCGTTAACACTCTATGCGGGGACCCCGAAGGCAATACTGGATGAGCTGGATACCTGTAAGACGGAGAGAAACGATCTCCAGGCGGAAAACTCGAAGCTCAAGTCAGAGAAGGACTCCCTTTCCCAAAAGGTGCGCTCGCTCGAGGTTGAGAAGAAGAAGCTGGAGAGCAGAATTGCAGAGCTCGAGGCGCAAATCTCACAGAAAGAGGGCGAGGTCGTCGCCATAGAAGGAGAGGCGAGAGATATGATGATCGTCTCGAAGACCGTGGAGGAAAAGATACAGGAACAGGAGGCTGAGATAGCCGAGCTCAGAATGGAAACAGAGGAAAAGGAAGCTGCGATCTCCCAGCTCAGGATGGAGAAGGAAGATCTCCAGGCGGACGTTCGGCAGATCAATATCGAAATCACTCAGCTGAAGGCTGAAAACCAGAAACTCGAGAGAGAGAACGAAGAGCTCGAAATGACCCTTGCGCAGTACGAGCGGATACAGCGCAAGGCCGCGGGGCTTATGGACATGGCCATAAGGAGAATACACGAGGTACTCCGTGAAGAGATCGAAACCGGAAAGGTAAGAGTGTTCAAGGGCTCCATGGGAATAGTCCTCGACATAACGGGTGAGGACATGTTCGATATGGGGAGTGTTAAGATAAACTCCGGCGGCAACGTCATTCTCAGCAAGGTCGCGGTGCTCCTCGACGAGCTCGACGGCTACCTTGTCGGTATAGTGGGTAACGCCGACAGCAAACCGATCGTTACTCCATCGCTCAAGAAGAGGTTCCCGACGAACTGGGAGCTCTCCGCACACAGAGGTGCCGTCATCGTACGCCATCTTTTGAGCAAATCCTCTATCAGCCCTAGAAGAATGGTGGTGATGGGACTTGGTGAGTTCCAACCGATTGATACCAACAAAACCGTAGGCGGTCGGGGGAACAACAGAAGGGTTGATATCGTCCTGTTACCCATTGACATACTTTCCGCCGTTGTCGTAGGTGCGCAGATAAAATAGGCGATTGCGATCACAATTTTTCTGCAAGTGCTGGTATGATCGAAAGAGCATGATTTACCGCAAGGTTATACCAGCACTATTTTTTCCACCTTCAATACGTCATTCAGTCCGCCAAAGGAATTAACCGTGCAGAATGACAGGACGAACGCCGGTAAGATTATTGTTATCGATCTCGAAACCACCGGCCTCTATCCTGCGCACGGAGACAGGATAGTCGAAATCGGCGCAGTCCCTGTTATAGGCAATGAGGTTCTGGTCAGCAAGGGCTTCGAGACCTTCGTCGATCCCGGAGTCCCAATACCACCTCATATAACGAAAATCACCAGCATTACCGATGAAATGGTGCGGGGGGCACCTCCTATTGAGGATGTTCTTCCTCTATTTATTGCATACATAGAGGATTTCCCGCTTGTGGCCCACAACGCTCCCTTCGATATAGGGTTTCTTCAGCTCTATATCAAAAAGCTCGGTTTAAAACCGCTCACGAATAAAGTCATAGATACTATAATCCTCTCGAAACAGATTTTTTATGAGAGTTCACGCCACAATATGGATGCCGTACTCCGAAGACTGGGAATAGAGTACGATAAAAGCCGGAGGCACCGTTCGATGGAGGACGCCTATCTCACTGCTCTCTCCTATGTCAGGCTGAGAGGAATGCTCTGACAAAGCCGGTATCCCGGGGGGATTCGCATATTGACTCCGGCAAGCCTGGACATTATTATATATATCATATAATTTTACTAGGGTAATCCGCCTCAAGGAATCATACACACAAAAATATTTTCCGGCGGAACCGAAAGCAGAGGTAGAGAGATGATCAGGATTTCAACGAAGGGCCGTTACGGAACGAGGTTCATGCTTGAACTGGCGATAAACTATTCCAGGAAACCTATGCTCCTTCGGGACATCGCTACAAGGGAAGAAATTTCTGAAGGATACCTCCAGCACATTGTCGACACACTCAAAGGAAGCGGTCTCATACTCTCAAACCGTATAGGCCATGGAGGATACGCCCTCTCAAGAAAGCCTGAGGAGATAACTCTCAAGGACATCCTGGGCAGCCTCGAGGGCACCATAAGTCTCGCTGAATGTGTTCACAATCCAGGTATATGCGCACGGTCACCCCACTGCACCACGCACGATGTGTGGAGAGAGCTCTGCGATAAGTTCTCAAGTTCTCTCGAAGAAATAACCCTTAAAGACATGACGGAGAGAAAGACACGCAAGGAAAACAGCAATCTCCTGTACGAAATCTGATACAGATCGCAGTAAAATCCACGGGGAGCAGAAGAGCATGGCAAAAATCAGGGACAGTATAACGGAGCTAGTCGGCAAAACTCCGCTCGTAAAACTGAAAAAGCTCGAGCTTCGTACCGGCGCAACAGTAGTCGCGAAGCTCGAATCTTTCAATCCGTGCGGGAGTGTCAAGGACAGAATCGCCCTCTCAATGATCGAGGAGGCTGAAAAGAAGGGCTTCATTATTAAAGATACCGTGGTGGTTGAGCCGACCAGCGGGAACACCGGAATAGGGCTCGCGTGGGTATGCGCAGAGAGAGGATACCGTCTCATTCTCTGCATGCCCGAAACTATGAGCGTCGAGAGACGAAAGCTGCTGGGCTTCTTCGGTGCGGAGATCGTACTTACACCCGGCGGCGAAGGAATGGTCGGCGCAGTACGAAAGGCCGAGGAGATAGCAGCCGAAACGAAGAAGGCCTTCATGCCTCAGCAGTTCGTCAACAGTGCGAACCCCAGGACCCACGAGAGGACCACAGGCCCCGAGATATGGGAAGATACCGGGGGAAAAGTCGATATCGTCGTCGGCGGGATAGGAACAGGAGGAACCATCACAGGCATCTCGCGGTTCATTAAAAAACAGAAGCCTGAAGTGCTGGCCGTCGGTCTCGAGCCGATAGAGTCTCCGGTGCTCTCAGGAGGCTCGCCCGGACAGCACAAGATACAGGGAATAGGGGCCGGATTCATCCCGGATGTGCTCGATCTCGATCTCATCGACGAGATCGTACAGGTCGGTGCCGAAGATGCCGCCCGTATGTCCCGCCAGCTCGCGAAACAGGAAGGCATCCTCTCCGGGATATCATCAGGCGCGAGCGTCTGGGCCGCACGTGAGATTGCAAACAGAAAAGAGAACGATAAAAAGCTCATTGTAGCGGTTCTCCCGGATACAGGCGAGCGCTATGCAAGCACATGGCTGTTCGAAGACTGAGAAGTCTCAGGCCGACTTTCACCAAACTCTTCGACAGGAAGGAATAAAGAGGTGAAAAAAATCTATCTCGACTATGCAGCAACGTGTCCGGTTGATCCCGAAGTGCTTTCCGCCATGATTCCCTGCTTTTGCGATCTTTTCGGAAATCCTTCGAGTTTTCACTCATACGGACAGGATGCGAAAAAGGCTCTGGAAAACGCGAGATATACCGTTGCATGTTCCATCGGCGCGGATCCCGATGAGGTCGTTTTTACGAGCGGAGGAACTGAAAGCGACAATTTCGCGATCAAGGGTGTCGCATACAGGAACCGCAGCAGAAAAAACCATATCATCACCTCTTCTATCGAACATCATGCGGTACT
>DATKZJ010000116.1:0-9963 GCA_035527995.1 Spirochaetota bacterium
CGTCAAAGGGGTGCCCAAAGGGTGGAACCTTCCGATAAGGGACATCCTCCTCTTCTCCGGAGCAAAGTTCCTCTGCCCGATGGCCGGGACTATCAGTCTCATGCCCGGGACATCATCTGATCCTGCGTATAGGAAGGTGGACGTGGATGTAGAGACCGGGGCGGTAAAAGGACTGTTCTGATTTAAGGGAGTATGATACGTATTTGGGTCAAGCGTTCCGGCGCAAAAAAGAGCGATCGGTCGCTTGGCCCTTTTAGTATGGATTGACGGGGGAAGGTACAGGATTTGGAAAGGCAGGGATGGATAACGGTTCTTGTTTCATTCGAGCGCGAGATCGAGAGATTTTCAGCTCTCCTGAAACGAGTGAGACACGACCGGATACAGGGAAAGAAAGCTTTGCAAGGGAGCCTGTACGGGAGGGATGTGATGGTACTCTTTCTCGGTTCGGGCAGGTCGCTGCCCCCCGAACCTCATGTCAGAGACGCCGAGCTCGTGATATCAACAGGGATATGCGGGGGGCTTGTGCCCTCTCTGCGGTGCGGTGACATCGTAGTGGCTGAAAAAGTTTTCTTCCTTGACGCGCAGGAGAGGAGCTCTGTATTGGAAGGCGCGGGTGCCATGTCCTTACAGAGCCTTGAGGTCCCGGAGAGCGGATGTGCGTTTGATCTTCTATCAAACAAGCGGGGTTCTGTGCCTTTTCAAGCCGTCAGCGGCAGGACCGTTACCGTGGAAAAGCCGCTGCTTTTGGCAGCTGAGAAGAGAAAGGTGGGAGAGAAAACCGGGGGCATCTCGGTCGATATGGAGGACTTTTTCAGGCTGGAGGCTGCCCGGAGGCTCGGCGCTCACTTCTTAAGCATCAGGGCTGTATACGATGAGGCTTCCCTTGATATCCGGCCCGAGGAAGGGCATCTCGATGCAACAAGGCTTATGCTGTCGTCAGAGTCTATAGCAGGTGCCTTGAGCCTGGTTATCGAGGCTGATCTCAATTTCGCTTGACTCCTTTTTCGTTTTTAAGTACATATTAACTGGAAATAAGGCGGCGTAGCTCAGTTGGTTAGAGCATGCGGCTCATATCCGCAGTGTCCGGGGTTCGAATCCCTGCGCCGCTACTATGAGAAAGTCGTGGTAATAATTGTGTTACCACGGCTCTTTTTTTATAATGCGTTGGTGGTTCCGGGGATCCTGGTTCCTAAGGGTGTTGACTTTTGGGTGGTAAAGGATAATAATAAACGCCAACATTAAAGATTTGTAAAGGGAGTATGTAATGGGGGGGAACGAAATACTGAAAGAACGATTGCCGAAAGCCGAATATGAAAAGCTGACGGCAATCAAAAATAAAAAGGTACACGAATTTATAGCCCGATATGTGGAGCTGTGTAACCCGGATTCCGTCTACATCCTGACGGATGACGAGAAAGATATGGATTTTGTGCGGCGGAAAGCGATCGACAACAAAGAGGAGATCGTTCTCGGAATCAAGGGGCACACAGTACACTTCGACGGCTATCACGATCAGGCGAGGGACAAGAAGAACACGAAGTTACTGCTTAAGGACCCTAAAAGCCTGGGGGCGAACATTAATGCCATAGAACGGGACGAGGGGCTTTCCGAGATCCACTCAATTTTGCGCGACATCATGAAGGGGCACGAACTCTTTGTGCGCTTCTCATGTCTCGGCCCTTTGAACTCGGAATTTTCCATACCATGTGTCCAGCTCACGGATTCCGCCTACGTCGTTCACAGTGGGGACCTCCTGTACCGAAGGGGGTATGAGCTCTTCAAATCGCTCGGCGAGGATTATGATTTCTTCAGTTTCGTGCATTCCGGGGGGAGGCTGGAAAAAAGCGTGTCGGCTGACACCGACAGGAGGAGGATCTATATAGACCTCCAGAGTAATACCGTGTACAGTGCCAATACACAGTACGGGGGGAACACGATAGGGCTGAAGAAGCTCGCTATGAGGCTCGGTATACAGAAGTCGTCCCGGGAAGGGTGGCTCACCGAACATATGTTCGTCATGGGCGTGAAAGGCCCCGAAGGGAGAACGAGCTACTTTGCCGGCGCCTTTCCCTCCCTGTGCGGCAAGACTTCGACCTCGATGGTCGAGGGGGAGCAGATAATAGGCGACGACATCGCCTACCTCAAAGCAAGAGAGGGCAGGGTATACGGTGTCAACGTAGAAAAAGGGATATTCGGAATAATACAGGGCGTCAATGCAAAGGACGACAGGCTGATATGGAAAGCGCTCCACTCCGAAGGGGAGATCATCTTCTCCAACGTGCTTGTCACGGAAGATAGGGATGTATACTGGATTGGAAAAGACGACAACCTTCCGGAAAGCGGCACAAACCATGGAGGCGAATGGACTCCCGGCAAAACAGACGAGGAAGGGAACGAGATCGATGTCTCCCACAAGAACGCCAGATTTACCCTGAACATGAGACTGCTCGACAACCGCGATCCCGAGATGGAGGCCCCCCAGGGAGTAGAGATCGTAGGAATGATCTACGGGGGGAGGGATTCCGACACTTGGGTGCCGGTGGAAGAGTCATTTGACTGGGAGCACGGGATCATCACGAAAGGCGCGTCGCTCGAGTCGGAGACGACTGCTGCAACGCTCGGAGCGGAAGGGGTCCGAAAATTCAACCCGATGTCCAACCTCGATTTTCTCTCCATCACCATCGGGAAGTATATAAGGAACAACCTCGATTTCGGGAAGACTGTTCAGAACCCGCCAAGAATATTCTCTGTGAACTACTTTTTGAAAAAAAAGAGCGGCAACTGGCTCAACGAGCGGGAGGATAAGAGGGTCTGGCTCAAATGGATGGAGCTCAGGACGCACGATGACCTGCCTGCGATACAGACCCCGACAGGGTACATTCCAAGGTATGAAGACCTTAAGAGGCTCTTTTCCGATGTGCTCGGAAAAGAGTATACGAAAGAGAACTACGTGGAACAGTTCACCTTGAGAATCCCTGAGAACATCCGGAAGACAGAGAGGATTTTAAAGATATATGAGAGGGATGTTCCCGATGCGCCTGCCGAAGCGTTCAAAGTGCTCGAAGATCAGAAGAACCGGCTCGTCGATCTGCAGAAAGAGCTCGGGGACTATGTTTCTCCTGAAGATTTAATATAGGCACAAAGGTCCGGGACTCTCTCCCGGGCTTGAGAGGAAAATGTGGTGGAAGCTGAATCACTCGACCTCATCGTAAAGCTGGCGCTCGCGGAAGACCTGTCGGTCGAGTATGAAAAAGATTACCCGGGATTTCTCCGGGGAGCTCACATAGACCTCGAAGACGTCACCTCGGATGCGATTTTTACCGATGAAACGGGGATCGCTGAGGTCGTCGCAAAGTCCGGGGGAGTTCTTTCCGGAAGCGAAGCTTTCCTCCGTGTGTACGAACTGCTCGATCCTGAACTCGAAGTTGAGCCCGGTAAGAAAGACGGCGAGGCATTCGGAAAGGGGGCCACCGTTTTCACTCTGCGGGGCAGGGTGAAAACGATACTGGCTGGAGAGCGCACGGCGCTGAATTTTATAGGACATCTCTCCGCGATCGCGACCGAAGTTCGCGGCCTCTGTTCTGTCCTCGAAGGGACGAAGATCCGAATACTCGATACGCGAAAGACCCATCCGGGGCTCAGGCGATTGGAAAAGAAAGCGGTTGTTCACGGAGGCGGGCAAAACCACCGAATGGGTCTTTTTGACATGGTGCTTATCAAGGACAATCATATCGACAGGTGCGGCTCGATTACAGAAGCGGTTTCAAGGGTACGGGACAGGTACAGAGACCGGTACAAGATCGAGGTGGAAGCCCGAACTCTGGCAGATGTTGAGGAGGCCGCAGGGACAGGAATCGAGAGAATAATGCTCGACAACATGAGACCGAAGGCTGTAAAAGAGGCGGTTCGGCTCGTTGGAGGGAGAACTCAGGTCGAGGTATCGGGGAACATGACGCGGCGGAAGATTCAACGCCTCAAGAGGTTTGGTGTCGACTATGTATCGGTCGGATACATCACCCACAGCGCGGGACACTGCGACTTCTCCTTGAGAATGTCACGCTCCCGGGGGTAGCGGACCCCCCCCGGATTTCCGATTCCTCCTTTCTTAAAACCATATCTTGGTATTATAGTATTAATGTGTAAGGAAAAAAACAATGGCGCTCGTACAAGAGGAAATCACAGAGAGAATCCTCGAGATAAAGAAGACTTACGGCAGCCGACTATTTATACCGGCTCATCACTACCAGAGAGACGAAATCGTACGATTGGCAGACTGTACCGGAGACTCACTCGAGCTCTCGAGGGCTGCAGCAAAGACGGATGCCGAGTATATCGTATTTTGCGGTGTGAGATTCATGGCAGAGACCGCGAGGGTGCTGTCCGGAGAGAACAAGAGGGTGTTCATGCCGAGACCCGATGCCGGATGCCCGCTCGCTGATTTCGGGTCCCTTGAGGAGATCGAGCTCGTATGGAAAAGGCTCGAAAGGGTTCGCCCCGGTGAGTACGTTCCCGTAACATACGTCAACTCCCATGTAGAGGTGAAGTCGTTCTGCGGCAGTAACGGCGGGTTCGTATGCACCTCGAGTAATGCAAAAAGGATATTTCAGGCTGTTCTTGAAGAGAAGAAGCGGGTATTCTTTATGCCGGACAGAAACCTCGGTATCAACACGGCATACGGACTCGGTCTTGAAGATGACTATGAAGTCGTGGGAGTGGACGGACAGGAAGAGCATATTGCAGGCAGGCGTATCGCAATATGGGACGGATTCTGTTACGTGCACCGGGCCTTCATCGTGGACCAGATCTCAGCCATGAGAGAGAAATATCCCGGCATAAAGGTTATCGTACACCCCGAGTGCGATCCGGAGGTTGTGAAAGAGGCGGATATAACGGGTTCGACTTCGCAGATAAAACGTTACATAGAGGAATCTGCCTCAGGAAGCAGGTGGGCTGTCGGGACGGAGCTCAGGTTCGTGACGAGACTGCAGCATGAGAACGGTGATAAGGTGATAGAACCGCTTTTTCCCTCTCTTTGCGGTGATATGTCGAAATCAGGTGTAGATGACCTGCTGCGTACGCTCGAACTGATAGAAAAAGGCGACTACGCAGAACAGATACTCGTTTCTCCCGAAGTCGTCGATGGGGCAAAGAAGGCGATCGTACGGATGTTTGAGACAGGGTAGTCATGGGACAGCGGGACAATATACTCTTTCTCGATAAAGAGAATGAAGAGAGTGCCGTACAGAGGGTTTCCCGGCTCCTTCTTGATGGAGGAGTGTGTGTAATCCCGACGGATACTATATACGGTATCGTTGCGATCGACGATTGCCTGGAAGCCGTACACAGGATATATGCTGTAAAAGGGCGCCCCGAAAACAAACCACTCATTCGCCTCATAGGCCGATTCGACGAATTCGGCTCCTACTCCCAAAAGCCTCTCCCTGAGAAAATACGGAAATACTGGCCTGGTCCGCTCACCGTCATTGTGGAAGGAACCCATGAGCCAAAGGTCTCCATCCGGTATCCATTATCCTCCTGGCTCGATCGTCTGTTCAGGGCTCTGGAGTACAGGGTAATCGTTGCCCCGTCGGCAAACCTCAGCGGCAGAGAGAACATAGTAGAACACGAGACCCTCATCGAGACGTTTCACAGGAGTGTGGACCTCATCGTATGCAAAAAAGGCAGACTGGAAAAGAAAAAGCCGTCCACCATTGTGGACATATCCCAACGCCCGTGGCGGGTCGTCCGTCAGGGAGCTGTGCGGCTGGAAGATAAAGACCTCATATAGACAGTTTCTCGTGAATAGTTCTTATGGTCAGCTATGAAAGACATAGAGGAAAGAACCGGCACAGTGTAACTACGTCGCCGCAGACCGGTTATTGAGCGGGAGAATACAGCAATTCGGGGGCCCGGGTCGATATCGTTCATTGTGCCGTTTTTATCCGCTTTTTGATAGTATCAGCTAAGGTCAGGAATCGGTGAGCTGATTTTTGCTTCCGCGCCCGGCCTCAATCAGCACATATCTGTACCTGCCCTTCTGAAGCAGGAGGTAATCGTATCCGCAGGATAGGTCCAGTACTTCCGTTATGTTGTACGAGTCGCTCTGCCTGTAGTGGTTTCGGGCCTCTTTTTTAGTGAACCCTCCCCTTTGTTTCCTTTTTATCACGCGTGTTTTCAGCCATCGCGGCTTCGAACGTATGAAGACTTTCAGGTCAAAGAACCCGGAGAGCCCGCTCCACGGAGCGATATTTAAAAGGAGGTAGTTTCCTTCGACAATGTATACCCTGTCTCTGTCTGTTACGCGTATCCCTTTTTCAACGGGACTGTGGCTGCTTTAGCGAGTTGAGAGGCCAGTAGAACGGTTCTTTTGACCTTAAAAGAGAAAAACAGGATGCAAGACGCCGAATATCGTAGGTCTCTCTCGCCCCCTTTATATCCGAGAGAGAGACTTCCCTGCCCTCTCGAACTGTCTTTCTCGTTTCGAGCTCCTCATTGGTGAAATGGAAGCCGTCGAGCGGCAGTACTACAGAATCGATTTCCTCTCTTTCGAGCAGGATCTCGAACAACGATGAGATGGCGCTCTTGCCGCACCCTGGGGGTCCCGATATCGAGACAATGTAGGGACGCTGCCTGCACCTCTCGAAGCCTTTTCGTACTGCAGCGACAAGCGGAACAAAGCTTTGTTCGACGGTACGCCTGCTGTAGAGAAGCGTGGAGCGCTGGTCTGCCTCTTCTATCTCATAGGAAAGATGTCTGCTCATTGTAACGATGATCTTGACTTCGCCGATGTAATATATATATCTTTGAAAAAATACCTTTCTTATAGAAGGTATCATACATTTGCAGGATGTTCAATCATCGTAGGGCGGATAACTGGTCCGTCGGAGAAACTTAGAAGAGTATCGGATCAAAAGGGAGCGGGGGTGATGCTCGCAGCATGCACGTGAAGGCTGTGGTTGTTCTGAAGCGTCTACGAAGAGAGTACAGGAGATCACTGAAACCGCGAGAGACCGAGGAGCTTATTAACCAGGTCTTAAACCGCCCCGCGGGTTTTGTCGCAGCGAAACTGTTCAAGCGACTCGGGGCCGGTCCAAACCTCGTCACTCTCATCTCCATGATATTCGGCATATCATCCGGAATCCTCTTTGGGGTAGGGAAGTACCCGGAGGTCCTTATCGGGGCTCTGCTCCTCGAGGGTATGGTGATACTGGACTGCGCCGATGGGCAGCTTGCGAGGATGCTTCAGAGAAGCACCCAGTTCGGCAAGACAATAGACGGGCTCTGCGATATTGCCACACATTTCTCCATCTTTTACGGTACTGCGTACGCGATGTACACAAGATCAGGATCTGTCTTCCCGTTCCTTCTTGCAGTCCTTGCACAGCTCTCGTTCTACCTGCATATCATACTCTTCGATCATTACAAAAACGTATTTATCAGCGTTGCAAGACCCCTCTACTCGGATAAGCTCGAGACGCTTTACAAACTCAGGGATGATATTACAAGGGGAAAAAGAAGCAGTGAAAAGAACCGGCTCAAGAGGTTTACCACCCTCCTTTACTACCTATTCTATCAGCTCGAGAACTGGGTTGTTTCGGTGGGGTATGTTCCCAACGCGAAGAACTTTTACGAGATCTTTCCCGATCCCGAGAAAATCGACGACACAATGAGGGAGCTGTACTACAGGGAAATGAAGAGTACGGTGAAGATATGGTCCGGAATAGGCGATACGATTCATATTATGGTTTTCATCGTATGCGGAATAATTAACCGTATCACCTTCATATTTCCGATCATCCTCATAGGAACAAACATCATCATGCTCTTTGCACTCCTCTTTCAGAGGGCGAAGTTCAAGCGTCTGGGGGTTTCGAGCTTCGTTATGCAGGAGGAGCGCGCTTAAAACCGTACTAGCCGTTGCATCTCACGAACCATCGTCGATGGACGTTAAGCGTTTTCCCGCCGAAAAATCTGTTCTTGGTAATATTATCGGGACATCATTAAGCCCTGATGTCATCCGGCAAGTGATAAAACCTTACTAACCCCATACCTCACGAACCATCGTAAATACAGAGAAGTAACGTGATATCAGGATCTATCGTGAAATGTCTAAAGCACACGCTAAAGCATTTAAGAAGGTGCGCAGAAAGGACGAAGTGGCTACGCTACGCGCTTCGCTTTCGGTCAATATGGAGCACAACAGCGTATCAAGCAATGAGGGCCTTATATGCTGCTGAAGCTACTTCTCCTTCCCCGCGCGCTTCAGCTTTTCTATCTCTGTGATGAGCGTATCGATCTTCCGGTTGAGCTTATCGAATTTTTCGGCATTCGGAGACAGAGTCTTCTTTATCTTTTCTCCCACTGTGCTGCCGGCTTCCTCGAGCTTCTCAAAAAACTTTGTGATGAAGAGGTCTTTCTCCTTCTCCTGAACCTCGCCTCTCTCTTTCAGTTCGTTGAAGATCTTTTCCACCTGCTCTTTTGTGACTGCCGTTATTCCGAGTCCGGCATGGAAAAGATCCTCCAGTATCTTTTTCATCGGGAGGCCTCCTTTTAATTTTCTTTCTTTATGTAGCCGGCAACGAGGTCGCCGACTTGTTCGGTCGTATATCCCATTTTCCCGGCGGAAAGGCTCTTAAGGCGCTGTAGAGTCGAAACCACGGCGTTTTCGAGGGCCCCAGCTGCCTCAGGCTCTTCGAGAAAGTCGAGCATCATCTGAACGGCCAGGATCGCGGCGATCGGGTTAATCACGTTCTTTCCCTCATATTTAGGCGCTGACCCTCCGATGGGTTCGAACATTGAAACGCCGCCGGGGTTGATGTTACCTCCGGCTGCGACCCCCATGCCCCCCTGGATCATTGCACCGAGATCTGTGATGATGTCTCCGAACATGTTAGTTGTCACAATGACGTCGAACCATTCGGGGTTCTTCACCATCCACATCGTGGTCGCATCGACATGCGCATAATCGGCCTTTATGTCGGGATACTCCTCTGCGACCTCCCAGAACACGCGGTCCCAGAGGTCGTGTGCATAAGTTAGCACGTTCGTTTTTGCACAAAGCGTAAGCTTGCGCTGCCGGTTCCTCTTTTTAGTATATTCGAAAGCGTACCGAATACAGCGCTCCACCCCTCCTCTCGTATTTACCATCTCCTGGATTGCAACTTCATCCGGAGTCCCCTTTTTGAGGAATCCTCCTGAGCCGCAGTAGAGTCCCTCTGTATTCTCCCTGACCACAACGAAGTCTATATCATCGGGACCTTTGTCTGCGAGCGGAGTCGGGACATTGGGGTAAAGTTTGATCGGCCTGAGGTTTATGTATTGATCCAGTGAAAACCTCAGTCTGAGGAGGATTCCCTTCTCCAGTATGCCCGGCTTCACCTTTGGATGGCCCACTGCACCGAGGTATATGGCGTTGAAGGACTTCAGTTCTTCGATGTCCTCATCGGTGAGCGTTTGTCCGGTGCGGAGGTAGCGTTCGCCTCCGAAGTTGAACTCCTTGAAATCGAAGTCGATATCGAAGAGAGTGCTGATCTTTTTCAGTGACTTGAGCCCCTCCCGTACGACTTCCGTGCCTGTTCCATCACCGGGTATTACTGCAATCCTGTGCATCCCTATTTTCCCTCCAGCTTCTTTTTCATACTGTTGATAAGTCCCCCTGCACGGATAATCTCTTTCATGAATTCGGGGAACGGCTGGGCCTTATAATCCGTTTTTTTTGATCTGTTCTGTATCGTGCCTTTTTCCAGGTCCACGGCCAGCCGGTCACCGTCCTCCACATCAGCGTTGGCCTCCGGGCATTCCAGGATCGGGAGACCGATATTGATCGCATTTCTGTAGAATATTCGGGCGAAGGACGCCGCGATCACACAGGAAATACCGGAAGCTTTGATGGCGATAGGGGCATGTTCCCTCGAAGAACCGCATCCGAAATTCTCGCCAGCGACTATTAAATCTCCCTCTCGC
>DATKZJ010000117.1:0-2015 GCA_035527995.1 Spirochaetota bacterium
ACTCTTCAAAAAACTTTCGTCCTTCAGGACGACTATTTCCGTTGAAACCGAGCCGATGTCTATTCCAGCTGTGTACATATCCGTCTCCTGCACCCGAACCAATTTCAAAACATAGAAATGGGGGGGTTAATCCCCGTTTCTTATGACCAACAGCAAACTGTAAGTAACGAGGCTTTTGGCGCTTTTCTCTCCATACACTTATCTAAAATACCGCAAAGCCGGTAATCAACTACGAGAAAACCGCATTAAAAGGTGCTTTTCATACTGCTCGAGGTTTTGTATCTTCCATTTGCATACCAGATTCTATCCCAGAGGAGGTTTAACAATGGCGGCAATGGACATGGCAGGCCCGGAGTTCACAGAAGAGGACGCTTCTCCTATCAGAAAGGTCATCGCGAAGCGCATGCTGGAGAGCAAGCTTCAGGCCCCTCACTTCTATCTCTCGGTCGATACGGACGTGGAGAAGCTCGTCCAGTTCCGGTCGGCTCTTAACGAGGGAGGAGCACGGAAGATCAGCTTCAACGATATCATCATGAAGGCTGTTGCCTTAGCCTTGAAAAACCACCCTGAGTGCAACGTTTCCTACATAGACGATAAGATCAGGTTCTATAAGAACATCAATATAAGCCTTGCCGTCTCGGTTGAAGGAGGGCTCCTCACGCCGACTGTGAAGGATTGCGACCAGAAGAGCCTTTCCGAGATAAACGGGGATGCTGCGGAGCTCATAGAGAAGGCGAGGAGCAGGAAGCTCCGGCCGAGGGACTGGATGGGAGGTACCTTTACGATATCGAACCTCGGGATGTTCGGTATAGAGGAGTTTATCGCCATCCTCAACCCTCCTCAGGCGATGATTCTCGCAGTGGGAGCGATAAGGGAGGTGCCTGTCGCCGACAGCGGGAAGATAAGAATCGGAAAGAGGATGAAGATGGTTCTCTCCTGCGACCACCGTGCCGTTGACGGGGCGACAGGAGGACTCTTCCTCTCGGAGCTCAAAGAAATTCTTCAAGATCCTGAAGCTCACATGCAGTGACATTTGAAGTCATATAGACTGAGAGGCCATAAGAATTTTTAACTCTGTCTCAACAGTACGTGGATATGTTGACATTTTCTCTATCATGCGACGATATGACCCAGTCGCTTTTCAGGTACCATTTCGTATTATGATCTGAAAGGTCGTATGTCGCTTGATTCATATGTCATAAATAGGATCTTCTTTACTCGCGTAAACCGAGCGGCAATCCAAACTACCTGAAATATTCGCTGTCAGATGGTCAGAAAGTATTTGACAATAGTGATAGATTATAGTAGTTTATCAATAATGATAATCATTTCCAATTAACTTTTAAACTGAGGTGTATGTATGAAAGTTGCCATATCCACAGACGGGAATCTGGTCTCCGCGCATTTCGGTAGGTGTCCATCTTATACGATTGTGGAGCTCGATGAGGGAAAGGTTGTGAAGAGGGACCTGGTCCAAAACCCCGGACACCAGCCCGGTTTTATCCCCGAATTTCTCCATGAAAAGGGCGTCGGGTGTATCGTCGCAGGAGGGATGGGAAGGAGGGCGTCCGAGCTTTTCGAAGGTATGGGAATCGAAGCGGTTGTAGGTGTCTCAGGCAGTGTGGATGATGCAATAGCCAGTATCCTCGACGGGACACTGGAGGGGGGAGAGTCACTCTGCAGTCCCGGTGCGGGTAAGGGCTACGGTGTTGAAAAAAACGAATGCGATCACGAGGAAACAAAGGAGTAAGTCGATGAAGATATGTATCACATCAAGAGACAGCAGCCTGGAATCAGAGGTGGATCCACGGTTCGGAAGGTGCAGTTACTTCATGCTCGTTGATTCCGAATCGATGTCATTCGAAGCGGTAACGAATGAAATGGCAGGTATGTCTGGAGGTGCCGGTATCCAGGCGGCGCAGCTCATGGCTGAAAAGGGAGTGGGCGCGGTGGTAACGGGAAACTGCGGTCCCAACGCGTTCAGAACACTCGGTGCGGCAGGCATCGAGGTGTAT
>DATKZJ010000118.1:0-2764 GCA_035527995.1 Spirochaetota bacterium
GAATATCATGATTTCACCGAGCCTTTTAGCAAAAAAGAGACGGAGCATACCCCGCCTCTTGAATTCTATAACTGTACGATCATCAAATAGAAAAGAATAGAGTTACGTAATCCCGAAAGACTCCGCAACCTTCTCGGCGATTTTCTCAGCCACTTCCTTCGTGAGGTAGGCATCTGGGTTTTCCAGTTTATCTCGAAGTTCCTTTATCCGCTGGGGGGTCAGCTCCTTCCTTATATCGGGAGCAGCCTTCGCCTTTGCTTCGACCTGAGAGAGCTCTGCCATTCGCTTCGCTTCAGTAGAGAGCTCGACCCTGTCCTTCTTGGACACCCCGTTGCTCTTCTTTACCTGTATATCACTCTGCGTCTTCAGTATCTTGTTAAGCGGCCCTATCTTGTCAATAGTCATCTCTCTCTACTCCTTCCCTCATAAAGTTATATCGGATACAAAGAGAACAAACTTAAGCTGTTAAGCACTCCACCTCCCAACAAAATTACCTTCTGTTGTCCACCACGACGGTGTACTCTCCCCTCGGCCCGTCGGCCCGAAGCCTCTCTTTGACGTCACTCACCTTTCCCCTGTAGTACTTTTCGAACTTCTTCGTCATCTCTTTAGCGAGATATATCGTCACATCTCCGAAAATCTCGAGAACGTCGTTCAGAAACCCTTCAATACGGTAGGGTGATTCAAAGATCACAAAAACGGTATCGAGGCCTTTCAGGACTTCGAGTTTTTTTCTCCTCCTCGAACGTTTCGCTGAGAGGAACCCGAGATACGTATACTCGGAAAAACGAATACCGGCCCCAACGAGCGCCGCATGGACGGCACTTGGACCGGGTATCGGCACCACCTCCATCCCGCTTTCCAGTATCCGCGCTACAAGCTCGTTACCGGGATCGGAAACACCCGGTGTGCCGCTGTCCGTTACAAGAGCAACATCCATGCCCTCTCGTACGAGCTTTTCTATCCGGGCCGCTATTGAACCCCTGCTCTTCGAATGATACGAGATGAGCGGCTTGGATATCTCATATCTGTTCAAAAGCTTCAGCGTGACCCTCGTGTCCTCGCAGGCGATATAGTGCACGCTTCCGAGCACCTCAACAGCTCTGAATGTCACGTCCTTCAGGTTCCCTATCGGTGTGCTCACCACATAGAGCGTGCCCCGCTCACTCCCCTTCATACTTTGCAAAAATCATCCTTCCTGCGGGAGTCTGGAGGACGCTCGTCACGGTCACCTCTATCTGCTCGCCGACATATCGCTTGCCCGAATCCACCACGACCATGGTTCCGTCATCGAGGTACCCGATACCCTGCCCGGGATCTTTTCCCTCTTTTATTACAACGATCTTCATCTTCTCACCCGGCAGCACTACGGGTTTCAGCGCATTTGTGAGAAGATTTATGTTGAGGACCTCGACGCCCTGGATCTCGGCCACTTTGAACAGGTTGAAATCGTTCGTTATGACCTTTGCATCCAGCGATTTTCCGAGCTTCACGAGCTTTGAATCAACATCCGGAATCTCCGGAAAGTCCTTATCCGTGATCCTCAGCATGATGTCCTTGTTCTTTCTCATCCGGTTCAGAACATCCAGACCGCGTCTTCCCCTCGACCGCTTGACGGAATCTGACGAGTCTGCAATCTGCTGCAGCTCGTCCAGCACGAACTTCGGAACAATGAGGACTCCTTCGATGAACTTTGTCTCTATGATGTCCGCTATACGCCCGTCTATTATCACGCTCGTATCAAGGATCTTCAGGCTTTCGGGAGCCGTACCCTTCCGGACAGGAGGCTGTGCCAACCCACCTCCCAGATCGAGCTGTGAAAAGAGAGCTATCCCCAGATAGAGGGTACAGAGGTAGATGACAGCCCTGTAGAACAGCGTGACCTCCATACCGAATGAACGGGCAATCGCACTGAAAGCAGCCCCCAGAATAAGCCCGATGACGAATCCCTTGAATATCTTTGTAACATTCTCCTTCTGAAAGCTCTTGGCAAACACCTCGAAACCGACTATAGCTCCGGAGACGAGGAGAACGGCAAGCGGATAGAGCCAAAGTCTAGGCCCTTTGATGTTGAAGACAAAAGAGACCGCTACTGCAATAACTATGAATACGATTCTGACGATCAAACGCCCCTCCTCTACGGTGACCCCTCAAAGCAGGAGTATCATGGTACGCCATAACGTACTCCCCCCTCAGCTTCACCTTTATATTTAAAAAGTTCGATTATGACTGGAGTATATATGTGGATAAAACCGCTACGCCTCAGATTTCATGAGCTTTTCTGCAACAATACTCTGTACTTTTTCCTTTTCCATCTCATTGACAATCGATATCTCATCTATCAGGAGCCGATACGCATTCTCGTAGAGTTTCTTCTCCATAATAGAAAGCTCCTTTATCCTGTTCCTGTGAAATAGGTTTCGGACAACCTCTGCGACATCGAATATCGACCCGCTCTTTATTTTTTCAAAATTGTGCTGATACCGGGCCTTCCAGTCTTCATCCGTCTGCACAGAATCCTCTTCAATGAGCTTCAGGGCCTGCTTCACATCCTTGGATGATACTACAAGCCTAAGACCGAGATCGTCGGACTTGTGTGTCGGTATCATGACCGTCATGTCCGATATTGCAAGCTTGATTATGTAGTACGATCTCGTTTCTCCGAGCACTGTTTTGTCTTCAATGCTCGAGATCATTCCGACGCCGTGAAGAGGATAGACTACGTTTGTACCAACCTTATACATACCTTGTACTCTACCCCTCC
>DATKZJ010000119.1:0-28501 GCA_035527995.1 Spirochaetota bacterium
ATGTGGGCTGGAACAAAGAAGCAGCGCTCCGAGCAGGAGAGGGCGATCTCCAGGAGGTCTTTGGAGTCGAGGCCGAGTATGGGGCGGCCGTCTGAGGTAATGTTCCCTATCTTCGAAAGCTCGTGCTGGATCTTCAAAACGGTCGAGAAGTCCGGCGCAAAGATAAGGTTGTGGACTTTTCGTACCTTTTCGCCCTTTTTATATATGGAACTTATCTCGCTGGAGAGGATGAATCTCGTGGATCCGCTGTTACGAGCGCCGTCTTCATTCGAGCAGCATTCCTTGAGCCGAAAGAGGCCGGGCTCTGCAGGTTCGAGCTTGTCCCTGAGTTCCTTGTACCACCCGGGATGAGTGAAATCTCCGGTGCCTACCACTCTTATGCCTTTCTTCACAGCCCATTCCGCGATCTTTTCCGGAACAAGGCTCTTGCTTGTCGCGATAGAGTAGTGTGAATGGATGTGAAAGTCAGCGATGAATTTCATTGGCGGTCAGCACCCTCTCCTCTGTGCAAAGAAATCGGTTTTTATTAACGGGTCTGCACAAACTCACAGTAGGCTGAAAGGTATCATCGGCTCTGTTGTTATATATAAACAAAAGTTTCCCTCAAATACAAACTGAATTTCGATTTTGAGGCCCCCTGAACAGGACAGGGCTTTGCCTGACGAAACCGGGGAACCCCCGCTGCTGCACAGTTCGACCGAAGCATAAAATTGCCTGTATTCGACCCTCATGTGAGTCTTTGGGAGAAATCTGCCGTGATAGATTCTCATACGGTACCAGAAGGACCCATTCACTTCTTTCAGAACAGAGGCACCTCTTATGAGCCGGCTTTTTCGTTGTTCTGCGAGAAAGTGGATCATGATATTTTTACAGGACACAGTCGGCCTGTATTTTATTCTGACAACGATTCGAAAGGATGTAACCCCGTTTCTACATGAAAAACGGGGTATCAGGCCCGTTGTAAATCGGCACCGATTCCTCTGCGCCTGCCAAATTGTTTTTTCCTCACAAAAGAAGAGCACCATTTAGCCTGCTACGGGTGGAGAATGAACCTCTCGAAATCCTTCACACTCTCAAAATATTCGATGCAGTTTTTTCTCATGTAGTCTGTGATCTCTGGGATATCGTGACCCCAGCCGGCCGCTGCAACCTCGACACCGGTCACCCTCCCCATGAGCACTCCGGGTTTCAGGTCGTCGAGTATGAGGGCCTGGGACGGCTTCAGCCCAAATTTTTCCAGTGTCTCGAGCACAGGACGGGAGCTCGGTTTTCTCAGCTCTTCGTTATAGTCCCACCCGAAGATGATGTCCGGTACAAACGAAATGTCTCCGCTATAGGACCTGTAATGGCGTTCAATGATATGCTTTTCGGAGTGTGAGACAACGGCAACAGTACCGCCTGCTTCCCTGAAAGCAAAGAGAGTTTCAACAAACCCAGGGTAGAAATCCGGTACTGTTGTTGTGGTGTGGCGCTTCCAGACCTCGTACTCGATCTCCATCTCGGGGGGGGTCATAGCGAGCTCTTTTGTGAGGTACTCCATGATCCCGGGGTGGAAATTTTTGATGAACCACTCCCTGAGGGTTGCATGTTCCATGTACGGCCTCAGGATGCTCATGACTTCGAGATGAGCGGGGTAGTGGATCTTTGCGGTGGAGTCGACAGCTGTATCGTCATGGTCTATGATGAGACAGCTGTACTTAAGTTTCGTCGTCAATAGTGAATACCTTCTGATAAAAATGGATTTTCACACGGCGAGCCGGTGAAGTTGCACCAGAACCCTGCTGATTTCAATGGCATAGTATATAGATAATATAAAAAAAAATGAATAACAATACTTGCTAATAGAATCCGGCAGTATTAGAGAAGAACTAACCCCCATTTCTCACACAGGAATGGGGCTTTTAGCGCTTTTCTCATTATAAACATTATTTTTTACAGCTGCCAATGGCTATGCGATTGTTTAGAAAACCGCACTAATATAGAAACACTTCCGTTTAGCGTCAAAATAAAATATATTGTTCTGTAAATCATGCGGGGATGTGGATATGAAGAAGGTGGGATTTGATAACGAGCGGTATTTGAAGCAGCAGAGCGAATCGATTCTCGAGAGGGCGGAGTGGTTTAACGACAAGCTCTACCTCGAGTTCGGAGGGAAGATCCTCTACGATTACCACGCTTCCAGGGTCCTGCCGGGGTTTGATCCAAACGTCAAGATGAGGCTGCTTCAAAAGATCAAGGACAGGGCGGACATCATACTCTGCATCTATTCCGGGGATATCGCGAGAAAGAAGCTGCGTGCGGATTTCGGGATTACCTACGATGTCGACGCTCTCAAACTGATCGACGACCTGAAGGAGTGGGGGATCGATATTCGCGCAGTCGTGATCACCCGTTTCGAGAACCAGCCAGCCGCCGTAATCTTTAAAAACAAGCTCGAGCGTCAGAATATCAGGGTATACACGCATCAGTATACTAAGGGTTACCCTACGGATGTGGACATGGTGGTGAGCGATGAGGGGTACGGTGCCAACGAGTACATAGAAACGAAAAGCCCGATCGTTATCGTTACAGGCCCGGGGCCGGGGAGCGGTAAGCTCGCAACCTGCCTGTCGCAGCTCTACCACGAACACAAGCGCGGGGTCATGGCTGGTTACGCAAAGTTCGAGACATTTCCGATCTGGAACCTTCCTCTTAAACACCCCGTGAATGTGGCATACGAAGCTGCGACTGCAGACATAGGGGACTTCAACCTCATCGATCCGTTTCACCTCGAAGCGCACAAAAGCAAGGCGATAAACTACAACAGGGATGTGGAGAGCTTTCCGGTCCTGAAACGGATCCTCGAGCGGATACAGGGATACGAATCGATATACATGTCTCCCACGGATATGGGAGTAAACATGGCCGGGTTCGGCATCATCGATGACGAGGTGGTAAACGAAGCCGCCAAGCAGGAGATAATCCGGAGATACTACAGGTACTCGTGCGAGTACATAATGGGTTTCACGGAGAAGAAGACAGTTGAGAAGACGGAGCTCCTCATGGAGGAGCTGGGATTGCGGCCGGAGGACAGGAATGTCGTGCATCCCGCGTGGGAGGCATCGGATGAAGCGCGGAAAGAGGGAAAGGGAAACGAGGGTATATTCTGCGGGGCTGCTCTCGAGCTGTCTGGAGGTGAGATCATCACGGGTAAGAACTCTCCGCTCATACACGCTTCGTCGAGCCTCGTCCTCAATGCAATAAAGACCCTGGCCGGCATCCCCGACCGAATACATCTTCTCTCACCTCAGGTCATAGAATCCATCGGCAATTTCAAGAAGGAAGTATTCGGGGCAAAGAGTATAAGCCTGGACCTCGAGGAGACGCTCATCGCGCTGAGCATAAGTGCCCCGACGAACCCCACTATTCAGGTGGCAATGGAGCAGCTGAAGAAACTGAGGGGGTGCGAGATGCACCTCACGCACATACCGACTCCGGGTGACGAGGGGGGCTTGAGGAAGCTAGGTATAAACCTCACTGCAGAGCCGAACTTTGCGACAAGAAATCTTTTTACTGCTTCTTGAGAGAGCCTTCCACTTTGCGGAGCTTTCGCTCGACTTCTGCGAGCCTTTTCTCGAGGTGCCTGATCTTTCTTTCGAGCTCTTCCACTTTTTTGTCTGTATCCATGCCATAGACCTCCCAGAGGAATTGATGCAGATGTTGCTACCCTTTCTTTTCCTGTTGCTTTTGAACCTTTGCCCAGGTGTCTCTCAGCGTGACCGTGCGGTTGAATATCAACTTTCCCCCGTTCTGTGAGCCCGGATCCACGCAGAAGTACCCCTGACGCAGAAACTGATACCTGACACCCGGTTTCGAATCCCCGAGGCTCGGTTCCACGAGGCAGCGGTCCAGCACCTCGAGGGATTCAGGATTGATGGCGTTTAATATATCCTCCTCTTCGCCCGGATTGAGCGTGGAGAAGAGATGATCGTAAAGTCTCACCTCGGCTCCGAGCGCATGAGAGGCTGAAATCCAGTGAGATGTGCCCCGGACCTTTCTGCCGTCGGCAGACCATCCGCCGCGGGTGTCAGGATCGTATGTACAGTGGATCTCGACCGGTTCGCCCGTATCAGGATCTTTCACGACGCCTTCGCATTTTATATAGTACGCATGCTTGAGCCTGATCTCACGGCCTGGAGCGAGACGAAAGTACTTGGGAGGGGGGTCTTCGCGGAAGTCGTCCTGCTCAATGTAGATCTCCCGCGTGAAAGGAATAGTGCGGGTTCCCATTCCGGGGTCCTCCGGGTTATTCTCCGCTTCAAGGTACTCGACCTTTGTTTCCGGATAGTTATCGATGATCACTTTGAGGGGGTGGAGCACAGCCATTACCCTTTGAGCTCTTTTGTTGAGGTCCTCCCTCAGGCAGTGCTCGAGGAGTGCGATGTCCACGATGCTGTTGGTTTTTGCAACTCCTATCGTGTCGCAGAACCTTCTGACGGACTCTGGAGTGTACCCCCTCCTGCGGAGCCCTGAGACTGTCGGCATCCTCGGGTCGTCCCATCCGCTCACCGCACCGCGCTCGACGAGGAGCCCGAGCTTGCGCTTGCTCATTACTGTATAGCTCAGGTTGAGGCGTGCGAACTCGATCTGCTGCGGGTGACACTCGACCGGGAGCTGGTCGAGGATCCAGTCGTATAGCGGCCGGTGATCCTCGAACTCGAGGGTGCATATCGAATGAGTGATCCCCTCTATTGCATCTGAAAGGCAGTGGGCGAAATCGTACATCGGATATATGCACCACTTCTCCCCGGTCCTGTGGTGGGGGGTTTTTCGAATCCTGTACAGCGTCGGGTCCCGCATATTCATATTCGGTGATGCCATGTCGATCTTGGCCCTGAGCACGCATGCACCGTCTTCGAGCTCTCCGTTTTTCATCCTCTCGAAGAGTTCGAGATTTTCATCGATCGGCCTGTTTCTGAAAGGGCTGTTTTTCCCAGGCCGGGTGAGAGTCCCGCGGTGTTCTCTTATCTGTTCCGCGGAAAGGCTGTCAACATACGCCTTGCCATCCCGGATGAGATGCACTGCGTAATCATACATCTTCTCGAAGTAGTCGGAGGCGTAGTAGAGGTGTTCTCCCCAGTCGAAGCCGAGCCATCTCACATCCTCCTGAATCGATTCGATATACTCGATCTCCTCTTTGATAGGGTCCGTATCGTCAAACCGAAGGTGACACCTCCCTTCATAGTCTCCTGCGACACCGAAGTTGAGGCATATCGATTTCGCGTGACCGATGTGAAGGTAGCCGTTGGGTTCCGGGGGAAACCGTGTGACGATAGCATTATGCTTTCCGTTCTTAAGATCGTCTTCTACGATTGTCCTTATAAAGTCTCTGAAAGCCCCTTCTTCCATAACAGGTTCTGCCCATCTTGTCGTTTTGTGCAGATAATGTACTAAAGGTTAGCTGGATAGAAAATGAGATTGTTCCGTTACCATATCCTCACAGGTGGTCCCTGCCTGTGAGATTCACGATCGGGTTTCAGCCTATCGGACCTTGATATGGTTGTTAACCTTCCTCACTCCCCTCACGGAATAGGCCAGTTTTTCCGCCTTGCGTTTCGCCTTTGATGAGTCGACCGCCCCTGTGAGTGTTACCTCTCCCTCGTACGAGGTTACCTTGATTGTAAAAGGGCGAATATCCGGGTCATCGAGGAACTTCGCCTGGATTGCGGCGGAGATACCGACGTCGTCAATAAACTGTCCGGTCGTTCGCCCGGTGGACTGGCACCCGATAACAGCGGCTGCGATTCCGAGGCAGATAATAACAGCTAAAAGAAGTCTTGTTCTGCGCATAATCCCAACTACCTCTCTCCCTAATTGTATACTATAGCAGGTATAATATTATCAGTATTGTGTAGGAAATCAACAATAAAAGAGGCGAGTGCCAGGGGTCCCTTTCATGGATGTTTTGTGTTGCGCCTTGCTCGCATTTCTTGATACACGGGAGGGTCCTGAAGTTACCT
Source organism: Spirochaetota bacterium (assembly GCA_035527995.1). Taxonomy (GTDB): domain Bacteria; phylum Spirochaetota; class B62-G9; order B62-G9; family DRHN01; genus JAFGTF01. The sequence goes on from DATKZJ010000119.1 coordinate 6,000, forward strand.
CGTACTAGGATATGCTTTTGGAAATAGATATCACAAAACGCATGAAAACCTTGTGAACCGTCATTCACCTTTAAGGCGGGGGCTTGCTGTTTTCTGCGGGCCGGAGCAATGGCGATACGCGATTCTTTTCCGGATTAATGCGGTTTTCTAAACAATTGCATAGCCATTGGCAGCTGTAAAAAATAATGTTTACGGTGAACAAAGCGCATAAATACCCATTCCTTCGTAAAGGAATGGGTATTGACCTTCCTATTAAGATTGCACATAAGGAATGGGAATTAAAGCCTCGTTACTTACAGTTTGTTGTTGATCATGAGAAACGGGGATTGAACCCCCCATTCCTGTGTGAGAAATGGGGGTTAATCACGCCCATTGCCGGCACAGTATGATTTATGAGAAACCGGTGCTACACATCGACACCGAGCATGATCCTTATGAGATATCCGATTCCGAAGGAGAGCACCGCTATCCCGAGGCTTCAGAGACGCCATCTCAGCGAACCTGCGCTCGAATGAGAGGTCCTTTGCCACGGAGATGTAGAAGTTGAAGACCAGTTTGATGAGTATGGCGGTGACAATGGTGAGTCCCAGGCAGAAAAAGTAGCTCTTGAATATGAGGTAAGGAAAGATGAGGAGAAAGACGGTGAAGATATACGCGATCCCGGTATAAAGTGACGATCTGCCGGCGTTTCGTTCGCTCTCCTCCGATTTTTTGGAGAGGTACTCGCTCGCAGCCATTGAGAAAGAGGCAGCGATGCCGGTTATGAGTCCAGCTAGGGCGATGAGTCTGGTGTTCTGCAGAGCGAAGGTGAGGCCTGCAAGCGCCCCGGTAAGCTCCACGAGCGCATCGTTTTGAGTCCGAGCACAACAGACCCGATATACTGAAGCCGCTCCTCCTTCACCATCCCGACGAGCTGCTGTTCGTGTCGGTCCTCGTCGGCGACTATTTTTTCGGCTTCCGTGATAGTCTTCGCTATCCTTTCGTAATCGATCTTCGCCTGCTGTTCTCCCCGCTCCATCAGCTTGATGCCGAAGGTGATTCCCAGGATCCTCGATATGAAGAAAAACTTGAATACCTGCAACCTGTTCGGGCGGATCTCCCTGTTTGTGTGCTCTTTCCAGAAAGTGTAGTGATCGAATTCCTCGTTTGAGATCCTCTCGAGTACCTTCCTGTTGTGCGGGTCTTTCACTGCACCCGCGAGGCGGCGGTATACGTGATGTTCTATGATCTCGTTTTTTGCATGACGAGAAGCTGCCTTTCGATCTCTTTTTCCAAGGACTTTTCTCTAGTCTTTCAGTCTTTAAAGGGTATGGGTTTTCCATGTCTTTATCAACACCATGACGATTCGAGAAGCCGAACTATCTCCTGTGCAGCCAGGCTTCGTGCCGTTGCAGGGGCGAGGCTCTTTTGCCGGTACGGTTAGTAACGGCTTAGGCAAGCATCTGGGGGAGAGGTTTTTGAGAGCTTCATCCCGTGACCCGTTCTGTACCGTGCTTGACGCTCGTGCACGTGGACAGACTGCTCGCAGTGGACCCTCAAGGGGAAAGTAGATAAACGGTTTTTTCAGGGCTGTGAGCTCTATCGTTGATGAGCCCCCTCCATGCGCTATGGCGAGATCGAATACGAGTATCACACTGTCCCCGGTACCGCACCCTGTAGGACACGAGCCCGAGCCATTCCTTCATGGCGAGATGAGATCCCCTGAAACTCGCCATTTTCGGCAAGAAGCTCCTGTAGTTGTACCGAGTCCCCCTGCTCTTGTAATCGGTCGGGGCAGGTACACACCGGATGTCGTTACTCTCGAAACAGTACATACCCCGTCTCATGTGGTATGAGGAGGTCACGAGGACGACCTTCCCCGGTCTATACAGCTTCTGAATGTTCAGGGCGTTCTCCCAGGTGTTTCTGCTATCATCCTCTTCCAGTATTGTACTCTCCTCTACTCCGAGCATCATCAGTGTACGCCTTGCCACGCTCGATTCAGTCTCACATGCCGTGTTTCTGACGACATTTCCTCCGCTTACGATTATCGGCAATCCATAAAGCTCGTGTAGAGTCCTGGCGTACATCACCCTTTTCAGTGAATCTGAAGAAAGGGTTGCTTCCCCCTCCTCCGGAGAGCTGCAGACTACTCCTCCGCCCCCGAGAACCACGATCGCGCTGACAGCCTCCGGATCAAGCGTTCCCAGCGGCCTATACCTGTTTTCCAGTCCAAACAGCAGACCATCCATAACTGGTTCAATCGATACAAGGTAGAGAAGTGCAGTGCCTGCGAGCAGAAGGATCCTCCCAAGCCTCATCCTCCCTGAAAAGAGAAAGATGATAGAGAGAACAGAAACCGTAAGAAAGAGGCCGGGCGGAATCAGGAAAGATATGAACAGCTTAGACAATAAGAACATAGGCAATTTATGTTATAATGAGTATTAATTGTCAAACATTTTCTTTTATCCTTTCTCCTGCAGGGAACAATTCAGAAACACACAGCTTAACCCCCTTTCTCATAGATCTCTGTAAACAGTAACAGACGTGGGTTTTGTAGAGAACTAGTTTCTCTTGTGATCTTCTGAAGCGCGGGTTACACTGGTTTCTGTAAGAAAATACATTCGGGGGGCGGGATGGTGAGTCCGGCACAGATACACAGGATAAAGCTCGGCGTATGCAACTGCTACATCGTAAAACAGAAGAACTCAATGCTTATCGATGCAGGTCCGCCGAAGCAGGAACGGAAGTTTATAAGAAAGACCGTTCAGCTTGGAATCGATCCGGAGGAGATCTCTCTTATAGTGGCAACCCACGGTCACCTTGATCATATCGGTTCGCTTTTTGGCATCAAAACTGTTACAGGGGGGGAGGTAATGTCACACCGGCTCGAGAGGGAGATCCTTGAAAAGGCGGCCTTGATGATTCCCGAGGCGGTTACTCCATGGGCGAAATTCCTGAGGTTTCTTCTGAAGCTTTCACAGCAGAATGTCAGCTTTGAGCCGACCCCTGTCGAAACTGTGGTAGACGACGAGTTTTCCCTTTCGGGGTACGGTATCGATGGGAAAATTCTTCATACTCCGGGCCACTCGGTCGGATCGATATCCATCCTCCTCGACACAGGGGACGCATTCGTGGGAGACCTCCTCATGAACGGCTTTCCGATGAGGAGAGGACCAGGTGCCCCGATCTTTGCAGATGACCCGGAAGCCGTTGAAAAAAGCGTTCAGCTCCTTCTGAAGAACGGTGCAAAGACGTTTTATCCCGGTCATGGGGACCCTTTCGGAGCCCACGATCTCCTGAATGAAGACTGAACTGTTCCAGAAACATTTACACGCTCATAGTGCCGATTCAGGTACTCGTTTTGCGGATGAACCTGACGATAAGGAGTCGGTCCTTCAGCCCGGCCTGCCCGCAGCACGCAGGGTGATCGGGGATTTGCTCAAGAGTCGATCCTGGAGCAGGAGTACGAGGTTTACGAGCAAAAGCACCGCAAAGCCGGCGAGTCCTGTTACGCCGACAAGGAGGTCACTTCCCCCTTCGACGACCATGAGCGCGAGGCCTGCTGTGCCGTTGAGGGAGCCGTGAAGAACGGCCGTGGCAATCACGGAATCGGACCGCAGTCTCACAAGGCTGAAGATCGGGGAGAGGAGGATGCACCACGCTATCATCATGAATACACCGGGCAGAGGATGGTCCGGGTAGTTGTGCCCCTGGAGGATGATCGGCATGTGCCAGACACCCCAAATGAACCCGATGAGGACAGATGAACGGTAGAAGCCCAGGCCTTTCAACTCCTTCTGCAGAAAACCGCGCCAGCCGAGCTCCTCTCCGAACCCTGCAACGGCATTTACAGTCGGACCTGCGGCGAGACCCTGAAGCAGGCTGGTCCAGAGCGGGTGGATGCGGACGGTTCCCATCCCGCGCTCGATCTCTTCCATCTGCTCGGGAGGTATAAACGACCTGAACCTCTCGAGTATGCCTGCCATCCGCGGCGAGTACTCGACAGAAGGGAATGTGAGGCTCACTCCTATTGTGACGAACGATACGACCGGGGGAAGAAGCCATGCCACGAGCCACCATCTGTTGAGTCTGAAGGAAAGCCCAAGCGGTTTACTTAAGGGTTCTCTCGAGACCACTTTTTGAATGAAGATCGCAACGATCATCGGAACGAACATGTACCCGACGGTTACGATAAACGAAGCGGCGCTGTAGTACCGGACTCCGAAGAGGTAGGCGAGCCCCGCGAGCATCCAGCTCAGCAGGTATGTGAGCCCTACAAAAAAGAGGACATTTGATTTTTTCATGGCTTTTTCCAAAGGTCTCTTTAATCCATTGTAAAAGATTTATTACCATCTTGATATATTTTCATTGACCTAGAATTTTTTCAGCCTGTTGTGGTCGATGAAAACAGTGCTCGACGGCATCTTGCAAAATGACTGCCGGTTTTTCGTCCGAGCGCTGCGGCGACACATGCTTTGTCTCATTATATATGTAATTTCGTGACAAAAAGCTACTGACCTCGTTTCGCTCCTAGAAATGGGGATTCTAACCCCTATTTCTCACAAAACTCTGTAAATATTTGGACATAGGGGTTTTAACGCTTTTCTCACTGTAAACTATATTTTTTACATGAAAATATAAACTACTTTCATATCATCACTAAGTTCCGTTGATATGCAATTTGTGAGAAAACCGCACTAACGCTTTTCTCACCGTGCACTGGTATAAAATACTGCCTGGTCATTGTTTTGTGTTATACGATTTTTGAGATAACCGCGCCTGTCACCAACATACTACCGTAACGAACCCGCCGGTCCGTCCGGCTTCAGTTCCTCCACCCTGTAAATAAAAGACCTGCTCCTTCTCCAGGAACTCTCGGGCTGCAGTCTATGGCCCGGTTTTGTAATTACGAATAAGGATCTCCTAGTGTCTCCGGCGAGGTACTTCGATCGCTCTCCGTCGTACACATAGTATGACGCACCCGGCTTTATATACTCGAGCAGTGTTTCGATCTCATGTTCTGTCGCCCTGACTGTGACTTCGACGTGACCGCGGTCTTTATCGGCCTCTCCGTTTGGGTTTTCAGGATGTATGTTGCGGGTGATGATTCTGAAATCTGAAAAAAAGAGCTGATCCGCTATCTTCTCTATCGTCTCCCTCATATAGACCCTCACGGTTGTCGTGTCTTTCCAGCCGTATACAGCGAATTTCCTTTCAACGGTCCTGTTATGCCGGGGGAGCTTTGCTCTTTTGCTGTTGAGCTCCTCGTAGAATGCGACCCGCCTCTCGATCTGCTCTTTCGAGAACGTTTTTTCGAGCGGACAATCTCCGTTCTCGTTCACGAGCTTCATCATGTAATCATGGGGAAGCTCGACAGCTTTGCTGTTCCCGTTCACCGTATGCTTCCTGTACCACGATCTTAAGAGTGCGGTTACCCGTTCCCGGCTGTTAGGACAGTACGCTTTTTTTATTACAGACGCGGAACGGGTGATCTGTATCGAAAACCCTGCAGGTTTCTCAATTCTTACAGGTATCGCAATTCTTACAGGTATCGCGAACCTTATAGGTTTCTCATACCTTACAGGTTCGACGAGATGTTTTTTCCGAGCTCGAAGGCTTTACACATATACTCTTTTTTCTCCTGCACCTCGCCCCGTACGGTGACCCCCGGGAACAGGAGTACCTCGACAAGCGTCATCTCCAGATACCGGAATGACATTTCGAAGAAACGGACGAGCAGAGATGCTGTTTTTTCTTCGGTGTCCTCGAACGGTGCGACTACAACAGCCCGCTTTCCCCGTATTGCTTGCCGGTTGCCGGGGCAGTTGAAATATACGAGGCGGTCCATAAAGAGCTTCATGAGTGCCGTGGGCCCGTACCAGTAGACAGGTGTCCCGAGGACGAGGAAATCACTTTCGATGATTTTCGGATAGAGCGTCAGCATGTCATCCTTTTTCGGGCACTCGATTCCCTCCCAACAGCTGTGGCACCCATCACACTCCCTGATATCGAGATCTCCCAGTAAGTATGTTTCCGTGGCTGTGCCCGGCTCGTGGGTCCCCCGAAGCACCTCTTCAACGAGCAGGTGCGTATTCCCGTACCTTCTCGGGCTTCCCACGATTCCGAGAACCCTCTTCATGGTCCCTCCTGTAGTAGTCTTTGTAGGTTCATACTGCCATGTGTAACCTTAGAAAGCGTGCCCCCGCCTTCTGAAAGAGTGAGGGCCTCTCTTCATAATATGGGTCGGTCTCGTGAAGAAACGCCTCATCGCCCACAGGATGATAATGGCCTGTGACAGGAGGCAGTGGATTTTCCTGACTGTCGATGTTTCATGAACCGCTACCTTGCATGACAGGCGGCGTATCGATGAGCGGTGAACCATGGACTCCGGGCGGCTCAGGAGAATCCGACCGTAATACCGGTTGTTACAAAATGCATCTGCTTGTTCCCTGTATATCATGGCAGAGAGCTTGAAAAGTTCAAGAGTTTACACACTTTCGTTAAAAAACTGAACTTTTTGCCGGGAGTCTATCGATGAAAAATGTTCAAAAGTGTGTATACTGTTCTTATGGTTCATCTGTAAAAACTAATTAGTTGAGAGTGATATAGTTACATGAAACCCACTTATTCGTCAATGTCTTTTCTTGTTGAACATACTAATCATTCACCAAGAACTAATTATAGCTGAAGGATTTTTATCTCGCAATCAATATTGCGCCGCATCTGCTTTTTTGGCGCAGTAATGAATAAAAGATTGAAAGAGGAGGTGCCGTGATGCAACTGCTCGAAAAGGTCTGGAAGCGAGGGATGGATTTCCTCGGGGTAAAGTACCCTATAATTTCAGGGGGGATGACGTGGATAAGCAACTACGAACTCGTCAAGGCGGTGAGCGATAACGGGGCGTTCGGAGTTCTCGCGAGCGGAAACATGCCGCCCGACATCTTCGAGAAGGAAATCGACCGTTGTATCGCAGATATCCCTCACCCGTTCGGCGTCAATCTTATAACGATTGCACCGAACTTCGAAAAACATCACGAGATACTGAAATCAAAGTCTGTGCCGATAGTGATATTTGCCGGAAGCTTCCCGAGAAAACGGCATGTACAGGAGATGAAGAGCTCGGGGAAGAGAACCATGGCCTTTGCATCGACAAAATCGATTGCCGAGCAGATGGTTGGGTTCGGGGTTGACAGCCTCATACTGGAGGGAAGCGAGGCCGGCGGCCATATCGGGTACGTTTCGCTTGCGATTCTTCTCCAGCAGGTACTCTTCCAGGTTTCCGATGTTCCTATCTTCGCGGCCGGCGGTATCGCTACAGGAAAGATGATCGCGCATCTCCTGCTCATGGGTGCGTCCGGCTGCCAGCTCGGAACGAGGTTCGTTCTCTCGGAGGAGTGCACTGCCCATCCAGCCTTCAAACAGGCGTTCATAAAGGCCCGTGCGAGGCAGGCGGTAAGCACTCCTCAGTACGATTCGAAGCTCCCTATCGTTGCGGTCCGTGCGCTTAAAAACAAGGGTCTGGCCGAGTTCGGCAAGCTCCAGCTCAACCTCCTCAGACAGCTTGCGGCCGGAAGGATCTCCAAGGAAGAGGCGCAGTACGAGGTCGAAAAATACTGGGTGGGTTCGCTCAGGCGGGCGGTCGTTGAGGGAGATGTGGAGTACGGTTCTCTTATGGCGGGCCAGAGTGTGGGCCTCGCGGATGAGATAAAGCCGATTCGCGAAATTATCGAAGAGCTTGTCGGCGATGCAGAGGATGAGATAAACAGAGTGAGATCCCTTTTATGCTGAGGCCGGTATCATGGTGCGGACCGAACCGTAAAGAAAGAGCATATCTGGACCAATAGACTGTTCGCGATTCGTCCGGCTGTAAAATGTTTCATCTTTTGTCATGGCAGGACCCGCAGTCGGTCTTTCCGAACCTTCCGGTTTTGGCATGCTCCTCGGTTTTTCTTTCCGGTCTTCCGGGACAACAGAAAACCACGGAGAATGGGAGGCCTGGAAGTACCTCGATCGTGGGATGTCTCTCCTTATCCGAGATCAGCGGCCCTCGACACTCGAAATCCATACCTGTTACGACAGGACCTGTCGTAACAGGAGACCCGCCTGCTGTGTCTGATGAGACGGTTGAGATAACGTGCGGGTCCCCCTCACCCTCATCCGGAGTCCACATGCCTCTCGTCTCCTCTCAGGCAAGGCCTATGTATATGCCTAAAAGAAAATAAACCGAGGTGGTGGGCCAGTTCGGTCGCCGAACCTTTCCAAAAGAGAGGGCTCTGAGAAGCTCATGGTCCGCCCTGATTCTGTAAATAAGTTTTGTTAAAGATTTGAGATGGGTTGTGCCGATACTCTTCTGGTGGGCAAAAACGATTACAATAATGTCAATTAAAAAAAATTGATATTTCATGAAAAATGTGAAATGTGTGCTATATTCTCTCTGGAGGTGTGAGATGAAGAAGCTGCTGATCACATTGATGCTGATTGCCGCCCTGGCGCTATCGTTTTCATGTGCTGTTAATGTGGGGGATATTTCAGTAGAGAAGGTCGATGATCAAAGTGAGGAACCCGTAGTCCCTCCGGACAACGGGGTAATAGTCGATGAGGTGGAGGGGATCGTCGCAGGAATGACGCTCGACGAGAACCTCGATGCTGAGAGCCCCGCAGAGGTGTACGGTGATACGCTGTGGGTTCCGGGAATCGACGGAACTGCCATGGAGTTCGATGAGGAAGGGGAGTATATCCTGCTTCCCGACTCTCCCGAGCTCGATCTGACGGAACAGGGAACGGTCGAGGTATGGGTCTACCCTTATACGAACATCACCGCAGCCGGCATAGTGCACAAGGGTGTGGAGCTCGACTACTCCGACGAGGCGTACAGCCTCCAGTACAACAATCCGGGCCAGGTCGCCTTCATCATCACAAACAACGAAGGTAAACACACCTATGTCATTTCAAACGAAGCAACCCTGACAACAGAACAGTGGCACCACATCGTGGCAGCCTGGGACCTGAACGATGTATATCTCTACATCGACGGATCCCTCGTCACGAACCGTTCGATCTATTCGAACGGATGGGTCAGCGAGCTTCCTCTGGATTTTGCTCCTGCAAAAGATTCGGACGGCGCTCTCATGATAGGCTCCCAGATACCGTATTCCTACCGGTTCGACGGGATAATAGACAATGTGTACCTTTACGACAGGGTGCTCGAAGAGGCTGAAGTAGCGGAGCACTATAACTCTCTTATACCGTAAAAAACGGCCCCTCAAAAAGAGGGGCCGAATCCCGCATCTGCAACAACACGATTACCCGAAGAAAAGCGGAATCGTCATAACTGAGTCTCCTGTTAAATTCAAGAGCAGGCAGCCTCTGAAGTACAGCTTTTCGATAAAGCTCCTCTTAACCATGTTTTCCGCAGAAGTTTAAGGTCCCTGTTATGTTTTCAAAGCACTATACCGTATATTCGATCTTTGCCGGCGGCAATAAACATACCGGTTTATTCCCCGTTGTTGCCTGAAGCCCTTTTACGGTTATACTCCCGTATGCGGGCCGGCATATAAATAGCGCTCCTGCAAGGGGACCCTTCAATGGAGACCGCCCCGAGGAGGTCCGAATGGCGAGAGTAAGTAGCTTCCTGTAGTGTGCATCGTATGAATTTACAGATTATTCGGTTTTGGAGGATGCAAGCAAGAACTTTCTATGCTGGGGCCCTGCCGTGGCAGCCGGTTCTTAATCGCTGTTTTTGATAAAGGTCCCGTCATGGTAGTCTGTGAACGCCTGACGCAGCTCCTCTTCGGTGTTCATTACGATCGGACCGCGCCACGCAACAGGCTCGCCCAACGGTTTTCCGGATATGAGGAGAAAGCGGCAGCCGCCGTCTCCAGGGAACACATTCACCTTATCGCCTCTGTCGAACAGCACCACAGTCTCCGGACCGATACTCTCGTCTCTTTTCGAACCGAAATAGGCGCTTCCCTCATAAACATAAGCGAGGCATGTATAGGCAGACTCGACGCCATGGAGAAAATCACAGCCCTGCGGCAGGAGGATATCGAAGTATGTAGGGTCCACGACGATATCACGTACAGGTCCCTGTATATCCCCGAATCGTCCGCTGATTACCTTCACGGAGACACCCCGGTCCGTTTGCGCTTGGGGGATTGTGTCTGCCGAAAACTCCTGATATCTCGGGGAGATCATCTTTTGTGCGGAAGGAAGGTTGACCCAGAGCTGAAAACCGTGAAGCGACCCTTCTGTCTGACCCGGCATCTCGGAATGTATGATCCCGCTTCCTGCAGTCATCCACTGGATGTCGCCCGCTCCAATCGTCCCGCTGTTCCCCATGCTGTCCTCGTGTTTTACGAATCCGTCTATCATATAGGTGACTGTTTCTATGCCCCGATGGGGGTGCCATGGAAACCCGGCGATGTAGTCTTCGGGATTGTCCGAATGAAAGTTATCGAGGAGCAGAAATGGGTCGAAGAGCGGAGTCTCATAGTACCCGAATGCCCGCTTCAGGTGTACACCGGCACCCTCCACCGTAGGCTTTGCGCTGAAAATCTCTTTGATCTCTCTGTAGCGCTTCATTCCGAATACCCCCTTCTCTCCTTCTTTTATAAATTTGTATCGGATACAGAGAAGAGGGTACAGTAAAATGCATTCACAGATGAAGCCGAAGGGTTCAGAGGCTGATCACCTTTCCGGTCCTGAAACTGTCGAGCTTTCCCCCCATCTCTTCTTTGAGCAGACTGTACGGTTTTTCTCCTGTGCAGTGACCTGTGAAGATTTTTCGAAGTTGTGTTTTTCGTGACAGGCTCCTCCCTATCTCCCTCACAATCTCATCATTTTCGGACGCATTTCTCTGTGCCGGATTAACGAGGTGAAACCCTCCGATTAAAGCCTTGATTTTTTCAGTCCCGAAATGATCTTCAACCGTTTCGACCATGTTGAGGATCCCGCGGTGTGAGCAGCCGGAAAAAACTACGAGGCCGTCATTTTCGCGGATCACGAGGACGAGCTCATGCTCGAACCTGTCGGGGAGGAGCTTTCCTCCCTGTTTTTCAAAGAGGACTCTGTTTCCGGAAGGTCTTGGGTGTATATCGGCTATTTCAGGCAGGATAAAGATATTACTTTTCGGCTCTGTAGGATGAGCAGTAAAGACAAACCGTTCTCTGTAAAGATCGTAGAGTCTTCTGTCAAGACCTATATACTTTTTAAAGATTCCGCGCTTTACATAGTATCGTGAAAACGCCTTCTCCTTCATATATACGGGTGCCTTGTCATTCTCTCTGAAGAAATATTCGAGTCCGCCGCCGTGGTCGTAGTGTCCGTGGGAGATGACGACTATGTCCGCATCGGAAACAGAGACATTCATTTTCCTTGCGTTTTTGAGGAATCGATCGGATTTTCCCGTGTCGAAGAGAAGTTTCGTGCCGCTCGTCTCTATATAAAGCGACACACCGTGCTCAGCCTCCAGGTCTGAAGATCTGTTCTCTTTGCTGTTTTCGATAAGCGTAAAGAGCTCCATGGAATGTACCCCTGTACAGGCAAACGACTTCATTGCAATGATGATTTACAGCAGAATCTATCGCCTGTCTTTGTAGCACCCTTTGTTTCTCAACACAAGCGAAACCCCCTCGGTAGCGGCAGCCTCCTGTAAAAGCTGTCGCAAGACCTTGGCCCTGCTCTTCGAATCTTCGATTCCCCGGCATTCCGCTTCGTTTGATGCAGATGCCAGCGCTGTCTTCAGGCTCTCAAGTGGTATGAGAGAAGCGCCGGTGCAGTAGAGACTCTTTGACCTCCCGTCATTGAAAAGACTGAGCATCTCCTCGAGGAGCGCGATCCTCTCCTCTTGTTTTTCAAAATATGATTCTATTCCATGCTCCTTTATGTAGGTGTGAGTTTTCATCACGTTCCTGTATGTAATGAAAGAATCTCGTTTCCCCATACCGTCGAATTTCGGGCAGGGGAACTCGGCGCATTGAGAGCATATCTCGAGGTACCTCTTTTTAACGCAGCATGTAATGAAGCCGCACGAAGGGTGCTTAGTATAAAATTCCGGGCCGAAGCAGCCGGGACACCGCGAAGCTCCCTCTGTATGGTACCTTGGACAGAGGCCGCAGTCCAGGCCGCATACTCCCACTGTCGGGTAGTTTCGAACTGTATGCTTCGTAGAATTGTTCATACTTTTCACAGCATTCTTCTCCGTGAAAATTAGATACTGTTAAAAAAACGATCTTCCCTTCTGTACCGGACCTTATCTACCATCTGTTTTGGAAACTATGAAAGACAGTCGATACCCTGGGAGCCCCACTCGTTTTTACCTATATCTAATAAACAGCGCGATTCCAAAAGCCAGCATAATAACGAATACCGAAGCTTCTACGACGACCCGTGGATGCGTTAATGTGATGTCAAGCGTGTTGAGATTAAAAAGGGTGTAGATCAAAAAAACGAGAGGAACAAGCGCCAGTAGATAGAGGTGTTTTATCAACACAACCACATTCCCGGGGAGGCGTTGGTATTACTCCGCAGCCTTAGTATATACGGATCGCCGGAATATATCAATAGAAGTAATGATAGGGAGAGTTATATATGTAGAAAGTATATGCTGGGCGATAATACGTGCTTATTGAAGATACACATATACAGAGATAACTATCCAGTGTGGCTTCATAGCGCTTTCACTAAACCGGTGTGCGTTTAGTCGTGAATAGGTAAGAATAGTAAAGGTGCGTATCGGGTATCGATTATTATTTCGATTTGAAATCGCTTTACGTGTTGAATGCGTATCGATAATTAGCAGACAGGCGGCCAGACGCTCGACAGCATCTGACGGACAAATATCACTGTTACGATCGTTTCATCTCTTTTATAATAGCACCCGGTTACAATGATCCCTTTAATGCGGTTTTCTAAACAATTGCATAGTAATGGGTTTAAATGATTACTTGGCAGCTGTAAAAAATCATGTTTACGGTGAGGAAAGCGCCAAACCCCCCATTTCTGTGTGAGAAATGGGTGTTAATGTCCCCATTGCCATGTCCATTGCTTCAGGCTCTTTGCACTCCCAACACGGAAGATCAGTCATGAGCGGAACGGAATCTTTCGATGTGTTGAAAATTATTTTAAACAAAAATCGCATTAAGCGAACAGAACGAGCCACATGATAGGCGGGAAGGTATATGCTTTAATAATTTTTTAACAATATTTATAAATGTAGTCTATAATTTAATTATATTTACAATACATCATAGATGGAGAAGGGGGATTTCCAAGATGAAAAAGCTCTTATTCTGCTGCTTTGTACTGGCTTTTGTGCCGCTCACCCTCGTGCTTCCTGTTCAGGAGGGAAGGGGTGAAGAGACGGTTTCGGTACGCCTGGTGGGCAAGTGGGATATCGCTCCCTACAACGGTGTGAGGTCCGGAACGATGGTTTTTTATGATAACGGTACCTACAATATCGACGAGAAGCATACAGACGGCACCGGCGTAGGAAGGAAGGGGCAGTATAAGCTCGATCTTTCAACAGATCCTGTGCGCATCGATATCTGTCTCGGAAACTGCGGGAAACCCGGATCAGAGTGGACAACACTGTTCAGCATCCTGCGTTTTCACTCTGATGACAGGCTCGAAATCAGGACATCACCGGACGGCAACTATCCTCAGAAGTTCTCGAAGAAAGAGGGCGATGATTATACGATGATGCTCACAAGGATGAAATAGGTCCCTTATATCGATAGGCCGATGATTCGAGTTGTACCCGGCACGTCTCCGGCAAACGTGTTACGATAAAAAAGACTGATATACGCAGGTCTTCTACAGGCCCTGTGTTTTTGCTTTTATCTTCTTCCAGTCGAACTTCTTTGCAAGAGACAGACCTTCGTTGTTATCGATTCCCTTGTAGGCGAAGACGAATACGGCACCGCCTCCACCATCGGCACCTCCCTTGTCGAGGAGAACTGCGATCATCCCCTCCTGCTTCTTCTTGTTGTAGGAGTGGAACACCAGAAAGCCTCCCTCCCCTTTCACCTCCATGAGGCCTTCAGGGGTCTCCATCTTGAGGCCTTCCTGATAGCCCGGGTTCCATACCCCGGCCGATTGTTGGCCTACAAGGATGCCTGCGTGCAGCTCAGACTCGCCCTTTGAGTACTCCCTTGAAACACTCACCGCCTTCAGATCAGAGGAGCTCACATCCATTCCTTCTGGCTCTTCCCCGCTGTAGCCCGGAAGGTCCACAAGGAGTGAAAGAAGAGTTTCATACGACTGCGGAAAAATGCTCACAGCAGGGATGAGAAGGATGAGGGCAGCAAGGCAACATAAAAACGCTTTACTTTTTACAATCATGGTAATCTCCTTTTCTTTTAATCATTAAAAAAATAACAATAATTATGGTTGCAGTATATATAATAGAAAACATCTTATACTGAGAGAATGGAGTGTTGACCTTAAAATTGAAGTAAGAGGTCTTATCAAGTAGATCACAAATAGCATAACATCGTGGACACTTTTTATTAGCATTAATATTAGCACAACATCGTGGACTCCCCCTAGGGGGAGTCGCTAAAACTTATTAATCAAAATTTGCATGACATCGTGGAAAACGATATTCTGCAAAAAACAACGGCTGAGATCCATGAAGAGTACAAGCTCTCAAGAATCATAGAGTTTCTCGCGATAGTAAACAGGGCGATCGAAGTCGTTTCTCACAGAAATGAATCGATGAACCTCTTTCCCGGCTGAAACCCGGCTCTGTTCAATCTCCTCTTTCGGCCCACCGTCTCTCCCGCAGCCCGCACCGGTTCTTCAAACGTTATAGCACACGCGCTTTAGTGCACGCGTTCGTACGGCTTTATATACTTATCAACAATATCACCCATAAGATGAAAAAACCTCGCCACTGCGCCGCCTTGACCGTTGCTGCACTCCGTGAGTATCTTAATATAACACGCCCACGAGGTATGCTAAACAATGTCGGAACTGAGGCAGAACCCACTTTCAGGTCAATGGGTTGTTTACGCTCCATCGAGAAAAAGGCGACCGTACGATTTCCACGGGGGCGAAAGAGAGGCTTCAAACCTGCCAGAACGCGATATACTCTGCCCCTTCTGTCCGGGTAACGAACGGATGCTTCCGAATATTATAATAGAAGAACAAGACGATAACGGTGTATCTTGGCGGACTAGGGTGGTATCGAACAAATACGCGGCATTAGAGCCCGCTGGTCCCGAAAGCCCCTCGAAAATAGGGCCTTACGGAATAGCGGGAGGATACGGCTACCACGAAGTCATTATCGAGAGCCCGATACACAACGAGGACATACCTCAGATGACTCAGCAAAGAGTGGCGGCGATTGTGGAAACCTACCACAAACGCTATATCGACATCCTGAAGGATGACAGGATAAAGCAGGTCTTCATCTTCAGAAATCACGGTAAAGGTGCGGGCACCTCTCTCTTGCACCCCCATTCGCAGCTCATTGCGACACCGGTAGTCCCTGCGAGTATAGAGATCAAGGAGAACCGCGCAGGCGAATACTTCAGGTCCCATCAGAGCTGTCTTTTTTGCGACATACTGCGTTTTGAACAAAAAACCGGCACACGCATCCTCCTCGAGAACCGCGCATTTCTCGCATTCGTTCCCTATTCCGCAGAAGTACCTTTCGAACTGTGGGTTTTCCCGAAGCTGCACCAGCCTGATTTCAGGTTCGTGAAAGACATCCAAAAGGAGGAGCTCGCTTCCATGCTGAAATCGGTCCTGAGGATTCTCTCCGAACGCCTCGGCGACCCCGATTATAACCTACTAGTGAGTACGTTCACACGTTCCGATCGAAATGATCCCTCCCTGCACTGGCACATAGTGGTACGCCCGAGAACGACGATCAAAGCCGGGTTCGAAATCGGATCCGGAATGGCCATCAACCCCTCGCTACCGGAGGAGGACTGCGGAGTGCTGAGAGAAAGACTGTAACGTGCCGTTTGGTATTGCTGCCGGTGTAGGGCTTGTATGGCTGCGACACCGCATCCTTTTAGCGTGAAAGGCAGGTTGACAGAACGCATCCGGTTTGTTATCCTACGGAAAACCCGCGCGAAGAAGCGGGAAAATACTATTGAGAGGATAGCGTATCCATGCAAAGTCTCGATGATTACAGGGCACTAGTCGGAGACCATGTGCTTTATGAAATCTACCACAAGGCGCAGAAGCTTTACGGAAAACACATACTCCACCTCAATTCGACCTACCAGGGCGGGGGCGTTGCTGAAATCCTCGCGACGTTGGTCCCTCTCATGAACGATATCGGCATCGATACGGGCTGGAGGATCCTGCACGGCAACCCCGATTTCTTTACCATCACAAAGAAATTCCACAACGCGCTGCAGGGACAGTCGCTCAATTTGTCAAAGATAAAGAAAGCACTTTATACCGCGACAAATGAGAACTTTGCAGTATACACCCATATAGACCACGACTGCGTGATCATCCACGACCCCCAGCCTCTCCCTCTCGTCAAATATCATAAAAAACGCCAGCCGTGGGTCTGGAGGTGCCACATCGATCTCTCCAACCCCTCCGATGAAATATGGGATTTTTTAAAGGGATTCATCCTCCGCTACGATATGGTAATT
The DNA here is from genome assembly GCA_035527995.1 of Spirochaetota bacterium. Lineage (GTDB taxonomy): Bacteria > Spirochaetota > B62-G9 > B62-G9 > DRHN01 > JAFGTF01. Next base: position 22,604 of record DATKZJ010000119.1, read on the forward strand.
ATTTCAAACGAGAAGTACAGGAGCGAACAGCTTCATGTCGAGCAGCGTATCATACCGCCCGCCATAGACCCGTTGTCTGCGAAGAATATGGAGCTATCCGACAAGGACATCGATAAATATATGCATAAGTTCGGCATCCCGAGGGACAAACCCATCATCACGCAGGTTTCGAGGTTCGATAAGTGGAAGGACCCGCTCGGCGTCCTCGAAGTGTACAAACATGTAAAAAAACAGATCGACTGCAGGCTCGTGCTCTGCGGCAGCATGGCGACCGACGACCCGGAGGGGATCTCGATCTACGAGAAGGTCCTCCAGAAGGCCAACGATATGGTTGATTCAAAGGACGTCATCCTCACCACGGTGGAAAATAATATCCTCGTCAACGTCCTCCAGCGCACCTCATCTGTCATCATACAGAAATCAATCCGGGAAGGGTTCGGTCTCACCGTCACGGAAGCCCTGTGGAAGGGCAAACCTGTGGTCGCCTCAAACGTCGGGGGTATACCGCTTCAGATAGAGGACAAAAAGAGCGGATTCCTCCTCGACCCGAAGGATATCAGGGGATTTGCCGACAAGGTCCTCTACCTCCTCGATAATCCGGAACGCTCCAAGAAGATGGGGGCCCATGGCAGGGAAATGGTTCGGAAAAAGTTCCTTATTACGAGGCAAATCTGCAACTATATAGAGATACTCAATGATATCCTATAATACGCAGTGTAAAACTCAGTGGAACACGCCGCCTTTGCTGCCGCGGGAACGGCCGGAAGCGCACACCTCTATCGGTACCTGCACGCAACTCTACTTCACAGAACCTGCAGTTGAAAGCTCCTGAAGCAGCAAACGGACCTCGCCTACTTCACCTATGTTGTACATTGCCCTGGAAATACCGAACCCCACCTTGATAGAGTAGGCATTACCGGGAAGCTCCTCAAATATATCCTCGTCTGTGACGTCATCGCCTATCGCAAGAATGAAATCCCAGCGGTCCCTGGTTATCCAGGACAGCGCTGCCCTCCCCTTATTGATCCCGGCGTTTTTGATCTCGAGCACCTTGTTGCCTTCCATGATCCCTATGTTGTAGTTCTCCGTCAGCTTTATGAGGATTTCCTTCAGCTCGCTTACCCGGAGGAGTGCGAACTCCGGGTAAGCTTTCCTGTAGTGCCATACGAGGGAGTACTCCTTCTCCTCGATGAAAGAGCCAGGGGTCCTGTCCACATAGAGCTCCAGTATGGTGCGTATCTCATTCTTCCACTCGTTTCTGAGCGGCTCGATCTCCGACCAGTCGCCCCCTCTCTCTTTCAGCCAGGCGCCGTGTTCTGCGATGAATGAAATATCGATTCCCGCGAACCAATCTGTCACATTCACCTTGTCACGGCCGCTGACGATGACAACCTCGTTTCTGCCGTCACCTGCAAGCCGCCGTAATACCGATCCTAAATCCTGGTCCGGCCTGGCATGCTCCGGTCGCTTTGCAAACTGTACGAGTGTCCCGTCGTAATCGAGGAGTAAGAGTCTTCGGTGTGACTTCCTGTAATCATCGAGGAGTTTCTTTTTCACCGCAGGCGACAACATTCGCTCATTGAGCTCCTTGCTGTGAGCCGTCACTGTTTCGAGCCGCTCGACGAAATCGCGGGCCCACCTGTTCACGTCGTATCGCTTCAGCCTCCGCTGCATGACCCTGTTCCTGTCTCTCTGTTCTTCGGGCGGGACCTCGAGTGCCGCCTTGATTGCTTCTGCGACCTGTTCTCTGTTGTGGGGATTTACGATAAGCGCCTCCCCGAGCTCGTGGACCGATCCGGCCATTCCGCTTAAAATGAGTATCCCATTGTTGTCCCCCTTGGTCGCGATATACTCCTTTGCTATAAGGTTCATGCCGTCCCGCAAAGGGGTAACAAGTGCGACATCGGATAGGAAGTACAGCGCAGCAAGCTTATGAAACGGCATGGACTGGTACAGGTACCACACGGGCATCCATTCGATCGTGCCGTATGCACCGTTGATCCGCCCGATCATCTCATCGATCTCCCTCTTCAGCATCCTATATGTCTCGACGCCGGTCCTGGAAGGTACAGCAACGAGAATAAGGGTGACCTTTCCCCTGTATGACGGGTTTGTTCTCAGGAAGAAATCGAACGCCTCCAGGCGGTTCAGTATTCCCTTCGTATAATCGAGACGATCGACGGATAGTATTATTTTGCCGGAACGTATCTTCTTCCTGATCCTCTCGATCTCCCCCCGCACCTCTTTTTTTTGCGGCGCGCCCGAGAACCGCTCGTAGTCGATCCCCATTGGAAATGCGTCCACCTTTGTGAAACGGTTGCCGACGAGAAACTGCCCGAGCGCATGCTCATACCCGAGGATCCTGCTTACAGAGCTCAGGAAATGCCGCACATAGTCATACGTGTGAAACCCGATGAGGTCTGCGCCCATCATCCCCTCGAGTATCTCGTTCCTCCATGGAAGCAGACGGAAAATCTCGAAAGAGGGAAAGGGGATATGAAGAAAGAATCCGATTTTGGTATCGGGTAGCCGCTCGCGCAGGAGCTTCGGCAAAAGCAGGAGTTGATAGTCGTGTATCCATATCGTGTCGTCAGCATTCGCGTGCTGCATCACTATCTCACAGAACCGCTCGTTTACTTTCTCGTACGTCCGCCACGTGCCTTGATCGTAAATTGTATAGTTGGTAAAATAATGAAAGAGCGGCCAGACGGTCTTGTTACAGAAACCGTAATAGAAGTTCTTCATATCGGCCCTCGTGAGAAAAACCGGGGCGCATCGGTGCTCGGTAAGGAGTCTTCTTCGCACGTCTTCCCGCTCTTTATCGTTCAGCGTTTCGGAGGTGACACCGCACCAGCCGATCCAGACACTTTCGTAGTTCTTGTAGAAGGAGCTGAGCCCCGTCGCGAGACCGCCGGGACTCGGCCTGTATTGCACCTTCCCTTTCTTTTTCTCTATGAAAACAGGGAGCCTGTTGGATACGAATATCATTCGCTTTGACATATTCCCCTTCCTCCGATAGTCTCTCTTGCAGGAGGCGTACAACAAAGACAGCGCCGTTCATGTACGATTGCCCGCGCCGATTGTCTTATTTTACGATCCTGAATGCTGACATTCTCCGCCGGTGGAAGTCTCTCCGTTTATTCCGAACTGCCTCGAGAAGATCCTCCGGAAACATCGCCCGTCACTGTGATATCCGTCCTCACCTTCGGAAGAGAATTCGGATACACTGTCCGGATATATTCGATGAGCCTCTCTCGCACTTCACACCGCAGGTTCCATGCGGTTGGGCCGTCCTGGGCACTCATCAACGCCCTGAGCTCCATGCTTTTTTCGTTCGTACCAGTAACCTGGAGGTTCCAGACATCTCCATCCCAGTACTCCGATTTCTGCAGTATGCGAAAAAGCTCCTGTCGTATCTCCTCTACCGGTACGGTGTAGTCAGTATAGACGAATACGGTGCAGAGGAGGCGTGCCGATTCTCTGGTCCAGTTCTGGAAAGGTTTCTCAAGAAAGTAGGTGATTGGGAGGACCAATCTTCGAAGATCCCATATACGTACCACGACATAGGTGAGTGTTATCTCCTCTATCCTCCCCCACTCTCCCTCTATGACTACCACGTCATCGATGCGGAACGGCTGCGCGATCGCAACCTGGAGCCCCGCGAGAAAGGTCGACAGCGTGCGCTGGGCAGCGAACCCTATGACGATTCCGATTACCCCGGCGGAGGCCAGAAGCGCCGTGCCGAGCTGCCGCACCCGGCTGAAGCTCATCAGGATTATTGCAATCGCGATTACGCAGATCACGATGATCACGCTCCGCTTGAAGAACTGTACCTGCGTGTATACCTTCCTCGCCTTGAGGTTATCCTTTACATCGATCCGGAACTTTGCAAAAATGAGGTCCTCGATCACGAAAGTGAGCTTCGCGAGCAACCAGGAGATCGACAAGACGAACAGAACGCTCGCCGCCTGCCTGACCACTTCCCCGAGTGCGGGGGACATGTCCAGCATCTCCATCGCTATGCTGAGTGCGACGAGCGGCAGCAGAACATAAAGCGGGCCTCCAGTATGCGTCGCAAGCGACTTGAAGAGGACACCCCTGTCCTTTTTACCGGCGGCTTTGAGTGTTTTGATGATGATGTAGCGAACTATCAACCCGGCGGCTACCGACCCGCACAAAACCAGCGCGTAGGTCAATACGTTCTTCATATCTCCCGGAGTAATGCTCATCGCGCCGATTTCCTTTCATAGATGGACCGGTCTTCCCTTCTTCTTCGCATAGTGCCTCCGTCCTATTTATCGATCAGCAGGTTTTCGATACCGTACCGCAATGCGATTACATGAGTAAAATATAGGAATTAACATATAGAGTAATACTAACTTAAGTGTTGCTATTTTTAATATTATCCTTATCAGATTGATTCTGCTCATCAAGGAAATCAATAACATCGCTTGCAGTAGCTGAAATTGATCCACTCGTAAGTACAGGTAAAACCTTAAGCTCTTCTGCATTCATCATTGAAGCAACTCTTTGGAGAGAAGAAAGAATTAAAGTTTGTTCCCATTCTTTGAGTTTTATAAATTCTTTTATAAAATACTCCTGTAATAATGAGGGATTCGTATTAAGCTTTGCTAATCCTGATTCTGTAATATGTATAATTACCTTTCGTCTATCTGTATTGCTCCTATTTCTCGCTATATAATTCAATCGTTCGAGCCGGTCTAAAATACTCGTTACGGTTGCCTGGCTTAGGCTCACGTTTTCAGCGATTATACCTACGGGGGCGCTTTTCAGACGCGCAATCTCTTTCATAATAAGAAGTTGTGGTCCCGTAAGGCCGTATTTTTTCGTAAGGTATCTCGAATGCAGGTCTATAGCACGTATGATTTGACGTAAGGAAATTAGTACTTTCTCGCCTAAATTAATCACAGAATTCATTATTTACTCCTTTTATTTATTATAAATATATATTGTATTCTAAATAATTTGTCAATATATTCTTTACTTTTCTATGAAATTATATTATAACTTATTATATAATGATATTTATTAGATTGGCATTATTTAAATATTATTAAGTATATTAAATATTTAAAATATGAAATAGTTATATTTATTTAGTGTTATATATATTTTATTATGTTCTTGTAAAGAAAAAAAGTAATAAGGGGGGGGAGGGTTGTTGCCTAATTTTCAGCCGATCACATTGTAACGTTGTAAACGGTCCTGCATCATTCTATTGAGTCTTTTATGATCGTTTGTAGGTATTTTGAGCGCTTCTTTTATATCATGTGAGATCTGCTCGATATTATGCGAGATTACAATCAAAGACTCACTTCGCGGATGCTATCTCCTACCAGATGAAACCATTGGTTCTGCCATGGAGGGCAGAATCAGTGGCTTCGATATAGGAATATGTTATAATCCTTGCAAAGTGAACAGCAATTTGTACTTGTTTTGTGAACATCTGTCTGATAAAGATTTTGGATTTACGATTTATATTACTCTCGGCAAAATTTCGGTATTATTGATGGACTCTTTACACAGTATTTAAATGAAACTCTAAAGGAGTAAAAGAGGGGATAGATTTGTCTGTTGGCAAAAAGTATTTCGATTTTATGTCCAGATTGGACAAGGGTTCGTTATCAATATATCTTTATGAAATAAATGAGATACCACTCTTAACGAGGGAAGAAGAGGTTCGGTTCGCCAGAGAAGCGAAAGAGGGTTCGAAGGAAGCGAAGGACAAGCTCATAGAGGCAAATCTTCGATTCGTTGTCAATGTGGCAAAGCATTACCAGAATAAGGGCCTTTCGCTCAGCGACCTTATCAGTGAAGGGAATCTTGGTCTCATCACTGCTGTGGACAAGTTCGATGTGGATAAAGGCTATCATTTTA
>DATKZJ010000120.1:0-12199 GCA_035527995.1 Spirochaetota bacterium
GGCCTGGAGATGCAGAGGTCTACAAGCTCGTTTTTGAGAAACCCGAGGATCTCGTTCTTTCTCGATTCAGGTCTTATAAAATCGGGGTGTTCCTTTATGTAGGTGATGAGCCATTCTTTGTATTTGGAAAGTTTGAAGAAGTAGTTCTTCTCCTCTATCGTGATCACCTCTCTGTTGCATGAGGGGCATCTCCCGTCGATGAGGTCCTTCTCCGTCCAAAACCTCTCCTCGGGAATACAGTACTTACCCACATATGTATCATAGTAGATATCACCGCGCTCATAGAGATAGGTGAGCAGGTTCTGTACGACGAATTTGTGGCGCTTCTCAGTCGTTCTGATAAACTTCGTGTACCCTATACCCAGCTTTTTCCAGAGATCGAGAAACCTGACGACCATCTCGCTGCAGTGTTTCGCGGGCTCCACCTTCCTCTTCTTTGCGGCTTCCTGGACTTTCAGTCCGTGCTCATCGGTACCTGTGGAAAAGAACACCTCGTCCCCAAAAAGACGGTGGTACCGAGAGAGAACGTCCGCAAGAATCGTCGAATAGGCGTGCCCTATGTGCGGCTCGTCGTTGACATAATAGATTGGGGTTGTAATATAGAACTTGCTCACTCACCCTCTCCTCTCCTCGGGTATCCTATTTATAGTAGTAAAAGATCGGCTTTTTTTCAAGGAGTATTGGTAAGGAAGAGCTCTACCTCACTTAGTATCCTTTCACTGTCCCCGCTTGTATAGTCCGCTGTAGGAAGCGAGTGAAGGAAGACGCCCCCGTAACTCTTATGGAGAATTCTCCGATCCAGTATCAGCACCGTCCCACGGTCCGCGCTGTTCCTGATAAGCCTCCCGATACCCTGCCTGAGCTTTATGACTGCGAGGGGGAGGGTGTACTCCAGGAACGGATTCCCCCCTTCCGCCTCTATCTTCTGCAGCCTGGCGCGGATGACCGGCTCAGTCGGTACCCTGAACGGAAGCTTGGTGATGATCACGCACTGGAGAGTATCTCCCGGAGCATCGACGCCCTCCCAGAAGCTCTCCGTTCCAAAGAGAGTGGAGCTTATATTCCTTTTAAACCGTTCGAGGATATTTCTTCTCGAGTCATCACCCTGTTTGAAGATTACGATCCCGTTATTGGCCAGTTCATCCTTTACACGGGCATGGATCTCGTTCAGCATTTTGTAGGATGTAAAGAGAACGAACGCCCTTCCCCCTGTCGTAACAAGGATACGCTTAACGTACTCGCTCATAATATCGGTATAGTCCGAATTCCCCGGCTCTGTGGTATCGGTAGGGATGAGGACCCGCATCTGAGAGTCCCAGTCGAAGGGGGAATCTATGCGCTCCTCCAGGATCGAATCTCCGAGCGAGAGCCTCTTCTTCAAAAAATCGAAGGAGCCCTCGACAGTAAGGGTTGCACTCGTGAGGACTGCACTCTTCACCTTCCCGAATATTATCTCGTTCACCGTGCTGCCGACTTCAATCGGGGCAACGAATATCCCGACCTCTCTTTTGTTCTCTATCCATCTCACCCACTGCGCATCCTCCTCCTCCCTGAGGAAGAGATCGAGGACCTCCACCGTTTCTATCATCCTGGAGACAAAACCCTCGACCTGCTTTGAAGCCCGCAGCTCACCCGCCTCCTCCAGGTCGGTTCTCAGGTCGGAAAGCTGCGACCCGAGAAGGCTGCACTCCCTGTAAAAACTGTCTATCTGCTGCGCCACCTCGCCGTCCCAGAGAGGGTGAGCCCTGACCTCGTTGTTTATCTCGATCGTGATCCTGTTCTCCTCCCCTCCTCCCGGGCTGAGTGCCGAGAAAAAATCCCCAAGCGTTTCGAAAAGGGACTTGGCCGTACGCTTCAATCCCGAAACATTATGCTGAATCGTCTCTATGCGGGTACCGGAAACAGAGGGCCTTTTTTTACCCAGATACACGAGGTATCCCCGCTTTTTTCTCCCGCCCGTATAGAGACGTCCAAGCAGCCGCAGCGTCCTCGAGAGAGTAATGCTTCTCGTAAAAAAGGAGGTTGCCGAATCCTCGAGGTTATGTGCCTCGTCGAAAATCACCCTCTCATAAGATGGAAGAATGGAGGTACCGCTGCTCAGCATTGTTGCATCGGCGATAAGGTAGTGGTGGTTCGTCACCACGATATTCGAAGTAACCGCCCGTCTCTTGACCCGGTTCACGAAGCAGCGGCCGAAATACCCGCATTGTGCGCCGAGGCAGGTCTCTGTCTGCGAGTTTATCTTCTCCCACAATGCGGTCTTCGGCACAAAGGTGAGATCCGAGAGGCTGCCGTCATCTGTGGTTTCGATCCATTCACAGATCGTCCCGAACTCCTCGTTCTCCTCCTCATCGATGAAGGAAAACAGGTCCTGCTTTGCCTCAGAAACCCGGTTGAGGCAGACGTAGTTCCCGCGGCCCTTCATGAGGACGTACGAAAACCCCTGCTCGAAGCTGTCGTGCAGGTCCGGGATATCCTTGTGGAGGAGCTGCTCCTGAAGGTTGATAGTATTGGTCGATATCACCACTCTCTCACGATTTGTTATCGACCACTGGATCGCCGGAATGAGGTAGGCCAGGGACTTCCCTATACCTGTTCCGGCTTCGATGAGGGCCGTCCTGTTCTCATTGAACGATCCGGCGACGGTGCGGACCATTGAGATCTGGCCTTCTCTCTGTTCGAACTGCTGCAGTACCGATGAAAGACCGCCCCCGGCAGATACAAGCGTAAGGAGGCTCTCTGTATCCAGCGGCTGACGCCCTCTTTTTTCCACGGGCTCTATGACCACGTAGATAGAGGTCGCATCGTTGTTTATTATGAAGAAACCCACACCACGCTGCGCGATGATCGAAGAGAGGCGAACATCCTGAGAGGAAGGAGAAAGAGGGCCTTCAGGGTGGTTGTGAATCACGACGTCCGGAACAAAGCTCTCCTGCAGGGGAACGGCGACGCTCACATCATTACCTCGTGCAACAGCTTCCACCCGGCAGACGAGGTTTTTCTCGTCCGTCCATCCGAAGAAGAGCACTTCATTTCCGTACGCACCCGATATCTCACGCCGGATTGTCGAAACAGCATCGTCTGTGAAATATCGATCCGCTACATTCATACTACAGCACATTCCTGATGATCTCCCTCAGGAGGAGGACAAGCCTGGAGCTCGCTCTGTCGACGTTCTCGAGGACCTCGCCGTGGCTCAAGGGGCTCTCGGAGATTCCGCACGCCATGTTCGCAATTACGGATATTCCGAGCACCTTCATCCCGAGCTGATTCGCGACGATCACCTCGGGCACTGTCGACATTCCTACCGCATCGGCGCCTATCCTGGAAAAGAATTCGATCTCAGCCTTCGTTTCATAACTCGGGCCCGATGTCGCAAGGTACACCCCCTCTCTGATTTCTTCGATACCCAGCTTCTTTGCCAGAACTTTAGCCTCTGCGATGAGATTTGTATCGTACGGCTGGGTCATGTCCACAAAGATCGGTCCTAATTCCGAGGTGTCCCGTCCAATGAGCGGGTTGGTTCCCAGGAGGTTTATATGATCCGAGATGAGCATGATATCTCCCGGTCCGAAAGACCGATTGATCCCTCCACTCGCATTCGTGATGATGATCCGCTCCACACCGAGGGCTCCTGCGACTCTCACCGGCAGCACAACATCCTGAATGGGGTATCCCTGGTAGTAGTGGAACCTCCCGTTGAACATGATCACACGCTTGCCCTCGCACGTGCCGCATATGATCTCTCCCCTGTGCCCCCGGATCATCGACGACGGAAAGCCATGTATGTTGATATACCGGATCACGGTACTGTCCTCTACCTCCTCTGAAATCCTCGAGAGGCCTGACCCAAGGATAATCCCGATCTTGGGGGACTCGCCGATCTTGTCCCCAATGTAGCGGGCTGCAAATCGGATCTTTTCCTCATAACTTTCCATGATTCCCTCCAAGCTTAAAAATTCATCTTTACCCAGTCGATCGGGTCGACGTAAACACCGTCGACCAGCAAACCCCAGTGCAGGTGTGAGCCCTCTGTGATTCCCGTGGATCCTATCTCTGCCACCCGGCTTTCCTTCTTCACAGGCGTTCCCGAAAGGATAGAGATAGAATCGAGGTGAAAAAAAAGGGAGAACACTCCCTGCCCATGGTCTATCACCAGCGTATTACCGGTTGTAATCCTCTCTTCCGCGAAGACGGCCACACCGTCACCCGGAGCAAAAACAGGATCTCCGACCTCCCCTTTGAAATCGATTCCCCGGTGATAGCGGGTCATGCTCCGCTCGTGATTCATATAGTATATCCTTTTTTTCCCGAACCCTGAAATGACAACCGGTTGTTTCACAGGGTACCCGAACTTCCCCTTCCACCTCGCTTCATCTGAGAGGGATGACAAGACACTGCCAAGCTCCTCCTGCTCTTTCTTCTTCTTCTGTGAGGGAGAAAAAAGAGAACTCTTTTGTTGCTCTATGTACACTCTTCCGCTGCCGTATCGCGAAGCTTTGAGATAGAACGGGTACACTATCCATGTCGTGGACGCCGTGCCCTCCGCCCGGACCTCGAGCCAGTACTTGTCGGGAAGAAGCTCGACATCGAACCCGGTAAGCGCCCTGTAGGGACCCTCTTCGAGATGGTAAAACAATACCTCCTTTTTGTACCCGTTATCGTTGCGTATGTGGGAGGTTACAAGAAGCGCTTCACTCTGTGAGCGGAGTCCGATCTTCAGAGTTCTTCCCTGGGCGGGCCTTGGATAGAAGTAGAAACGGATGTCAGGAAATTCAGCTCCCGGAGAGCTCGAGAGTTTTCCCCAGACTATCACCGGTTTGTCTTTCAGCTCGACGAGGCTGTAAGGGAATACTCTGTAATGCCTGTTTTCAGTTCTCAGCGTAACGATGCTGTCTCTCGCGGTCCATATCGTGTCCCCTGCCTTAAGAACCTCCCCTTTTACAACCCTCCTGCGTTTACTCCCTTCCCGTTGTACGGTAACTTCCCCGCCCACGCCCGTGACCCTGTATTCGAACCCGAAGGCCGTGCTCGCAACGAGGAAAAGAAAAAAAACGGATATGCGTGCCCACGCTCTCATAGTACCCTCACTTTAGGTTTACGCTCACTCCAATTCAACACAGCCTACGGGTAATTTCTGTTTATGAGGCGTGGAAATGGAATCGCTTCTCTCACATGCTGGAGTCCGCATATCCAGGACAGAAGGCGTTCCAAACCCAGCCCAAAGCCGGCGTGCGGAACACTCCCGAATCGGCGCAGGTCGAGGTACCAGCCGTAGCTTTCTCTTTCGAGACCTTCCTCATCGATCCTTTTCTGAAGCGACTGGAGGTCATCGTTTCTCTGCGAGCCTCCTATTATCTCGCCGTATCCTTCGGGAGCAAAGAGATCGTCACACAGAACGGTTCTCGAATCGTCCGGGTTGGGTTTCATATAGAAGGCCTTTATCTGTTTCGGGTAATTGTAAAGGAACACTGGTTTCTCGAAACTCTCCGAAAGAATAGTCTCCTCATCCCCTCCGATATCGTCACCCCATGCGATCGAAAAACCCTTTTTCTGCAGCATACCGATCGCTTCGTCATAGGACACCCTCTGGAAGGGTGGCTTCATCCTTTCCAGAGACTCGACATCCCTTTCCAAAAAAGCGAGCTCTCTCGAACAGCGCTCTATCGTGTTATGAACAACCGTGCAGATCATGTCCTCCTGGAGGTCCATGTTCCCTTTCGAGTCGCAAAAGGCCATCTCCGCCTCCAGCATCCAGAACTCCACAAGGTGCCGGCGGGTCTTGGATTTCTCGGCACGGAACGTAGGTCCGAAACAGAAGACGTTCTTGAAGGCGCTTGCAGCCGCTTCGAGGTAGAGCTGCCCGGTCTGGGCGAGGTACGCTGAGCCGAGGTCGAAATACTCAGTCTGAAAGAGGTTCCCTGAGTCCTCCCCTATCGATCCGGTCAGGATCGGGGTGTCGATCAATACGAAGCCGTTTTCATGAAAGTAGGACCGCAGCGCACTGACAAGCTCGCTCCTGATCCGCAAAATAGCGAGCTGTCTCGAAGACCTCAGCCAGAGATGGCGGCGCTCGAGGAGGAAATCGACACCGTGAGACTTCTTCGATATGGGATACTCCTCTTCTGGAATCTGCACAACCTGCAGATCGTTCACCCCGATCTCGTATCCTCCGGGAGCTCTCGGTTCCTCCTTCAGAACCCCGGTAACGATGAGAGAAGCCTCAACCTTTAGCTTCATACAGTTCTCGAACACACCTTCCGGGACCTGGTCTTTCACTACGACGGCCTGTATAATACCGCTCCCGTCTCTCACCTCGATGAAGCAGATCGATCCCCCGATCCTGACGTGCCGCACCCAGCCGGTAAGGACAACCTCTCTGTTAACCCACTGAGCCGATTCTGCGATGGAAAACACACTATTTCTCACAACACCACACCCCCAAAAGCAGCAGTTTTTTTCACTATCCCTTCACCACACCGATGGGAACGAGCTTTGCCACCTTGCGTGCAAGGTCGTTCTGCTCGACGATATCGACGATACGCGACACGTCCTTGTATGCCTCAGGCATCTCCTCCTTAAGCGTTCTCCGTGACCTAGACATAACGAGAACTCCCAACTTTTCGAGCTCGCCTTTGATATCTCGGGATTCCGCGACCTTCGTCGCCTTCCTTCTGGAGAGCAGACGCCCCGCCCCATGACAGGCTGTCCCGAAGCTCTTCTTCATACTCCCCTCTGTTCCTTTCATGATGTACGAAGCCCTCCCCATATCCCCGGGGATGAGAACCGGCTGCCCCGCGCTTCTGTACATTTCAGGAACATCCTGATGGCCCGGACCGAAAGCGCGGGTTGCCCCCTTGCGGTGAACACATAGCAGCTTTCGCTCCTGTTCCACCTCATGGTACTCGAGGCGAGCGATGTTATGGCTCACATCGTAGACAACGCTCATTCCGAGCCTCCTGTACGAGGTCTTCAGCACTCTCTCGAAGCCCTCTCTGACGAGCGAGGTGATTATCTGCCGGTTGGCCCATGCGTAGTTCGCAGCAGCGCGCATCGCACTCATGTACCTCTTGCCGAGGTGGTGTCCGATGAAGACGGAGACCAGCTGCGGATCAGGGAGCTCAAGCCTGCTTTCCTTTCTCATCATCTTCAGGTAGTCATCGCATATCTGGTAGCCGAACCCTCTCGATCCTGTATGAAAAAGAACGATGATCTGTCCCTTGAAAAGTCCGTACAAGGATGCGGTGTCGTCGTCAAAAATATCGGAGACATATGACAGCTCGATGAAATGATTGCCGGCCCCGAGAGTCCCGAGCTGCTCTCGTCCCCGCTCTCTCGCCGTCTCGGACACATCAGCATAGTCCGCACCGTCGAGCCGTCCGCCGTCTTCACAAAACAAAAGATCCTCATCCTCGCCGAACCCGTGGGCCACAGCCCACCCGGCACCATTCTCCACCACCCTGCGCTCCTCTCTCGCAGACAGTCTTATGCTCCCCTTCAAACCGACTCCCGCGGGAACTCTCCTGTAGAGCTCGGTCACAAGGTCCCAGACCCTCTTATCTATGTCCTTTGCACAAAGCATGGTTCTTATCGCACGCACACCGCAGTTGATGTCGTACCCCACTCCCCCCGGGGAGATCACACCATCCCTGGTGTCAGTGGCGCAGACCCCGCCTATGGGGAACCCGTAACCGTAGTGAACATCCGGCATTGCAGCTACGAACTGCTGTACTCCCGGGAGCCAGGCGACGTTCTTGATCTGTTCCAAAGCCTGCAGAGTCTCACCGCTTTCTGCCATGGTGTCGTCAATGAAGGCGTATGCGGGCACCCTCATGCCCTTCTCCATGGATATCTCATAAAGGGATCTGCCGATTTTCTTCATACCCATCATAAAAGCTCTTATACGTCAAACGTTATCTTTGTTAAAAGACCGTTCGGGCCCCTCTCCACACTGTAGTTGTGGTGAGTCGCTGCCTTGATCTCCCTTGTTAACTGACAGGGTCCGGCGTGGATAAACCTTACTGTAATGACCGCCCTATTTTTTTTGATCTTAGGAGCGACTCCGACGGGAAGAAGCCCATAGATGTCCGCGAGCGAAAGCAGCCGGTTCAGGAAATCTATGAAGAGCTCCTCGAAGCTCCTGTACTCCAACTTGACCCTCTTTTTCACGGTCCTTTGCACCCGACCGCGGCCGGGGTCGCTGTCTGTGAGGAGAAAGAAAACGACGCGGGTGCCCTCTCTCAGCAGTTGTTCCTCGTTGTCTCCTTCTATGACAACGGCAATATCAGCTGTATGATCGACAACTTGAAAGGGAGACATGCGTTCTCATTAATGTTACAGTCTTTTTTAAAGGTCTCGGCCAGAAGACCGTCGGCTTTCAGGTCACTGACCTTCAGGTCCCAGACCCTTAAGGAGGAGACCTTCACGGCGACAGCGTTGCAGGAGAGGAGCCTCGAATCATCAGTGCATGGTGAATATCTCGGGGCCGTGTTCAGAGATGAGAATTGTGTGCTCGAAATGAGCGGAAGGCCTTCCGTCCTTTGTCACGACTGTCCAGTTATCCTCTTTTATTTCCACCTCATAGGTCCCCATGTTGACCATGGGCTCGATGGCGAGTGTCATCCCTGGAACGAGCCGAGGCCCTCTCCCCGGAGTCTTGTAGTTCGGTATTGGAGGTTCTTCATGGAGCTCTTTTCCAACCCCGTGACCGACGAAATCTCTCACAACGGAAAATCCGTCCCTCTCGACAGTTTCCTGTACCGCTCTTGATATATCGCCCACATGGTTGTCAACAACCGCCCTCTCGATACCGGCATAAAGCGCCTCCTCCGTCACACGGAGAAGGCGGAGCAGCTCCGGTTCCACCTGACCCGCCGGTAGTGTTACCGCAGCATCCCCGTAGTACCCGGCCTTCTTTACACCTACGTCTATACTGAGGATGTCCCCTTCTTCTATTCTTTGTTCGGAAGGTATGCCGTGGATGACCTCCTCATTGATGGAGGTACATATCGATGAGGGGAAACCGTTGTAATTCTTGAAGGCTGGAACGCCTCCTTTTTTCTTGATGAAATCTTCGGCCCTCGAATCGAGCCACAATGTTGTCACGCCGGGCTTTGTGATCTCACTGAGGTATGAGAGCAGTTCGGAGACTATTCTGCACGCCTGTCTTATGTATACGATCTCTGACTTGTTCTTTAGTTCATGCATCTTCTGAAGAATCCTTACCGGTATCCTTCCTTTTGGTCACATCACTGAGCTTCGACCCGGCGTCAAAGGATTCCTCGATGATGCTCTTCACGTCTTTCTTCTGCCCTGCATCGATGGAGATCTCCCCCTTCACGACAACACCCTCCGCTATGTTCACCCTTGGGGCTCTGATATTCCCGAGGACTCTACCGGTAGAGAGCAGTGAAACTTCCTCCCCTGCCTCGATGTTACCGATAACGGTTCCTCCGACGACAACCCTCTTTGCAATTATATCGGTCTTCACCTTTCCCGTTTCGCCCACGATGAGTTGGTCCCTCGTCTGGATCTCGCCTTCAAACCTGCCGTCGATCTGTAATGAACCGCTGATGTAGAACTTACCCTCGAACATGGAGCCTTCGCCTATAATGCTGTTCATCACGTTGTCATTCTTCGGTGCCATACCAATCTCCCTCAAGTTACCGGTTCTTCTTCTCTTTCTTCACAAGGGTCTCTATGTAGGCTACGTCCTCCTGGTTTATCTCCTGGAAGCTCACACCATACTCCGAGGTTTCCTTTACAATCCTGTGTATCACTCCTCTCGCCACCACCTGTCGGTGTGGAAACAGGATGGACATCTGAAGGATCGTGTCAGTAATTAGGTACTGCTTCAGGTTGGGTTTGTCAAGCGTAAACAGCAGACCGCCTGCCGAAACGTTCACCACAGGAATATCGAATTCGGCTCCGCTCTCCAGGCTGAAGTAGTCGTATTTTACGAGGGCCTCGACAAGTATGTCAGCATACCCGATAGTACGCTTTGCAAATGAAGGCTTGATACTCCGGTGGTAGTCTATATCGTTTATGAGCCTGATGTATCCGACTGCCTCCCCCTCCAGCATCAGGGGTATGTAGCATTCGGAAAAGATGCGTTTATTCCGGAGCTGCTGGAGCATGTCGATGAGCCTGCCTTCGCATGCCTGTCTCGCGTCTCCTCTCGATATCATGTAATCGTACGCGCTTCCCACAGTGATGATCTGCTCCTCGTAGAATCTCTTATCCTCGATGGCGTCTTCGTAGGCGTTGTAAATGAGAAAGATCTTGCCGCTTTCCTTAACGATCTGCTCCTGCAATGTGAGCCGGTCATCCGACTTGAATACCTTCACCTGGAACTTCTGTGCGAATTCCGAGACGAGGTGCTTGATACCGTTCAGGATCTTGTCGACTGCGGGCCGCGGCTTTTTCACCTCCCTGGAAATGACCCGCTCGTCGAGAAGGGAGGAGTTCTCGAACTCGCCCTTTTCGGACTGTATCATGATCTTGAACTTCATATTCACCTTCCCTCGCACATAGATGCGCTCGTACCGCCTCAGGATGTTCTTGCTCAGCTCCTCGGGAAAGAGCAGGACGACCCTCTCTTCGTCCTGCTGATGAACGTCTGTGGTAAAGTAGTGATAGTTGTTGTTGAATATGAAGTTGACCTTGTGAGTCCCTTCTATTTCTCCGATGTGCGATGAGCTCATACGGACAATGATGCTGCCGGTGTCAAACCGCTCGACATACCCGCGGTATTCTATGTTATCGACACTGACATTAAGTGGCTGCTTCAGCTTCTGCAGACTCTGGAAAATCAGGTTCTTCTCCAATTCGCTCGTCACCAACATCTTCTTTAGAAACTCGGCCATGCTACGCTCCCTTGCTCTACTCCTCCTTCATTCGATCTCTCAGGATATCGATATAGATACCCACGATCTTCGGATCGTATCGCCTGCCCTTTTGTTCTTTGAGCATCCTTATAGCTTCTTCGTCCTTGTACGGCTCTCTGAAGGGGCGTTTCGATATCATTGCATAGTAGCTGTCCACAACTCCCACGATTCTTGCCCACAGCGGTATCTCCCCGCCTTTCAGCCCGTCTGGATACCCCGACCCGTCATAGGCCTCATGGTGGTGCTTCACGAGCTTGACCCCCTCCTCAAAGAGGTCAAGCTTCTTGTCGACATACTCCGCGCCGCGGAGCACGTGGCTCTTCACAATCTCGAACTCCTCCGGAGTGAGCCTCTCCGGCTTGTTGAAGATTCCCTCGGAGAGACCTATTCTCCCGACATCGATGAGCATGGTCGCGGCCCTGAGCTTTATAAGCTCATCGGGAGAAAATTCCAGCTTCCTCCCGATGAGCTCGACGTCCCCGGCGAGATTCATATAATGACCGATTATGTAGGGCTCCCGTTCCTCAACGGCGCTGATGTACTTTCTCGCAATGAGGTCCTTTACCTCGAATACATCGACCGGTTTCTCGCGTCCCTTGACCGATACGGTCTCGATAAAGGACGTGTTGACCAGGTACTTGACCTCTTCGTATACCTCTTTGGTTACGAGTATCTGTCTTCTGCCCGCAATGGTCTCGAGCCTCGAGGCGATATTCACGCCGTCGCCGATCACCGTGTAATTCATGCGGTCCACGGAGCCCATGTTCCCCAAGATAACGTGCGCCGTATTGATGCCGATGCCGATTTCGACCCGCTTGAGTCCCGTCTTTTCACGTTCCGCATTTTCCTCGTCGACATACTGCTGCATCTCGATCGCCGCAACTACCGCACGCTCCGTGTCGTTGTAGTGCGTATCCGGCACACCGAATAGCGCCATGACGCAGTCTCCTATGTATTTGTCGAGGAAGCCCTCGTACGTGAACGCTATCTTGGTGAGGGCGGACAGGTAGGTATTGAGGAGATCGACGACCTCCTCGGGTTTCATATTCTCGGCCATCGAGGTGAACCCCCTGATATCGGCGAAGAGTATGGTTACCTTGCGCCGTTCTCCGCCGAGCTTTATGTCTTCCAGTTTTGAGAGGATGCCGGGGGCGAGATGGGGCGAGACGTAACGTGAAAACGTATACATGAGATCGGACAGCTTGTAGTTCCCTATCGCCATCACCATCTGGCTGGAGATGATCTTGATGGAGTCGAACACCTTCTCCGTATACGGCTGCCGATTGATCCGTTCTCCGAGAACGAGGAACCCT
>DATKZJ010000121.1:0-4016 GCA_035527995.1 Spirochaetota bacterium
TGATGCAGACACACAGGGGGAGCTCCCTCTTATACTCGGAAAGGACATCGGGGGTGCGGTTATTACCCACGACCTTACCACTATGCCCCACCTCCTCATAGCAGGTGCAACAGGAGCCGGCAAGAGCGTGTGCATCAACTCGCTCATCGTGAGCCTTCTCATGCAGAAAACAGCGGAAGAGCTGAAATTTATCATGATCGACCCCAAGATGGTGGAGCTCAAGCTCTACAACGGTATTCCGCATCTGCTCACGGAGGTAGTCACTGATCCGAGGAACGCGGCCAAGGCGCTCCGGTGGGTTATTTACGAGATGGAGAACCGGTACCTCAAGCTCGACCAGTACTACACGAGGGATATCAAGGGATACAACGCAAAGGCATCGGAAAAGCTCCCCTACATCGTGGTCATAGTCGACGAGTTTGCGAACCTCATGGCTATCGCGCAGAAGGAGGTAGAGGATGCATGTGTGAGACTGGCTTCCATGTCCAGGGCTGTAGGCATCCATCTCATCATGTCCACCCAGAGACCGAGCGTCGATGTAATCACCGGTCTCATCAAAGCGAACTTTCCCTTCAGGATCGCATTCCAGGTGGCGAGTAAAATCGATTCCAGGACGATCCTCGATTTTTCGGGGGCAGAGAAGCTGCTCGGGAGAGGGGATATGCTCTTTTCTCCTGCCGGGAGTATGAATATAGCTCGAATCCAGGGGGCTTTCATCTCAGAGGATGAGCTTCTCGGTATAGTAAAGCGCCTGAAACGCGGTACCAGCGGTGAATACGATCTCGACATATTCTCAATCGACAGTAAGGAGAGGTTCGAAATAGAAGATGACGACCCCATGTTCGATGAGGCTGTCGAGATAGTTCTTAAAACAAAGCGCGCATCTGCATCCTTTCTACAGCGCAGATTAAAGATAGGCTACAACCGTGCGGCACGGCTCATAGAGCTCATGGAAGAGAAGGGGATCATCGGACCGCCAAGAGGGAGTAAGCCGAGGGAGATTTATGTAGACAGCGTGGATTGACCCAGCAATATTGCACACTTTTCCCCACCCCCTCCCTTCAATTCCCTCCCCATGCTAGGGGGAGGGATAGAGGGTGGGGGTAAAATCCTTGAAAAATGATGTCCGGCATGATATATTAATACACAATTCGGTGCAATGGTAAGCCCGTTCTTCCGGGCCCAGTCCCCAGAGGGGACGAATTCCCTTCCTGATTCTTGCATCACCATGGAGATTGTAGATTGAAAAGGATTTTTCTTCTTTGCCCCCTTCTTCTTCTGTTAGCTGTGCCTCTGTTCGCACAGGAAGTCGAAATCGACATCGTCTCGATCAACGACATCAAGAACCTGATGTCAGAGAGGTTTTCCTCGATTGAAGATTACACGGCGAACTTCACCTGGGTAAACGGTGATGTGAAATACAGCGGTATAATCAAATACAAAAAACCGGATAATATACTGCTCGAGTTCGATGAGCCCGAAGAGCAGAAGATAGTCTCGAATGGGAGAGTTCTCTATATATACATACCCTACCTGAAAGTCGTCTGTCAGCAATCTTTGGGAGAGGACACAGAGTCCAGCATCCTTTCAACGACATCTGAATCCGGCCTTTCCAAGCTGTTCGAGGATTACTCGTTCTCCTTCTTCGATACGAGCGCCCTTCAGCAATTCGGTAAAAACAAGGCATACCACCTGAAGCTTACCCAGAAGAGGCCCAAAGTGGGCTTCAAAGAGATGGATTTCTGGGTAGCGGGGAACGGACTCATTCTCCAGTCCAACGGCATCTCACCGAACGGCGTGAAGGTGAGCCTCACATTCTCCAACATACAGCTCAACGTTGAACTCCCGGACTATATCTTTGACTTCGAGGTGCCTGCCGATGCACAGATTATTAGAAATATCATTGTCCCTTTTTAGATAAATCTCAAGCCTGCGAGGAGGCGTATGAATCAGCTGGGACCGATCTTCAGAGACGCTAGAATAAAGTCAGGTAAGACAATCGACGATGCGGTACGGGAGACGAAGATTGCAAAGAAGTACCTCAGCGCAATAGAGAACGAGGACTTCGATATCTTTCCCGGAGAAACCTATCTTATCGGTTTTCTCAGGAATTATGCCCAGTTTCTCGGACTCAATCCCGATGAGATGGTAATAAAGTACCGTGATTACAAGATACAGGAGCAGCCTGCGCCGATTGAACAGCTTACCGCGCGCCCGAGGAACACAAGGCGCAACATCCTTCTGGTTTTCGTGATACTGATAGTTGCAGGCGCGGCAAGCTATATAATCTTCGGCGGAAGAGATAAGGAAGAAGCGGTCAAAAAGGAGAGGGAGCTTAAACAGAAGGAAGCGGAGGTTTCCGCTCCTGTGGAGGGAAAAAAAGAGATCCTGTTCGAGGAAGAGGAGATAACGAGGGACTTCGAGAAGGGAGATATCATACGCATGACCCATAAGGGCAAAGAGCATGTCATAACGATAGACGGGATCGAAGAAGACCTGAACTTCTCGATCGGCTCCATTCCGTTCACGCTCTCCTCGGACGAAAGGGTTGAGATCGATTTCGACAGGGACGGGAGGAAGGACCTCCTGATCCGTACGAATATTCTCGGTGAGGGCACAGTAAATCTTACGATGAAACGGCTCTACAAGGCGGGAGCCGAAGATTCAGAGATACCTCTTGAGACTGAAGACACCGCATCGAACACCCCTTCCGGTCCCCCGGAAGTGATAATCATCAAGGAAGGGGGACTGCTTTCGAAAGAGCTCATCGCTCCCAAGACGGGATTTCAGGTCGTATCCGGCTATGAGAAGGCGGATATTACCGCGCTCCTCAGGGCGAAGGCCACTGCCTACTGCGGCTATACAGTCGACGGTGAAGAGAAACAGGAGGTCCTCCTGAAGTCTGGTGACGAGATACCGCTCAATGCAAAGGAGATTATTCGAATCACTGTTACAAATGCCGGGGGGGTCGATATGGAGATCAACAGTATCCCTGTCGTACTCGGAGAAAGCGGTCAAGTCGTCGCTAAGGTGGTTCAATGGTACAGGGACGCGGAGGACAGCGATCTCTATCACCTCATCATCGATGACTGGGAAAAGTAGTGTCTCGGTTCCTCGTGTAGCGTTCGACAAAGCTGTAAGGGTAGGGGAGAGGTATTCCGCTCGCTCTGTCGAGCTTTTCCATATCCTTTTTCTTCAGTTCCCATCCGGTACATCCGATGTTTTCCTCGAGCTGCTGCGCAGTACGCGCACCGAGTATCGGAGCGGTTATTCCGGGCTTTCCCAGTATCCAGTTGAGTGCAATCTGAGAGGGAGTTTTTCCAATTTCCCGGCTTAGCTCTACAAGTGTATCGAGTACCCTCCAGGTGAGCTCGTTCTCGCGCTGCTCCGGCTGATCGTCCCATCTGTCCTTTCTGCCGACACGGCTGTTTTTTGGTGGGGGCTGCTTTTTTCTGTACTTGCCGGTGAGCCACCCTCCTGCAAGCGGCGACCAGGCGAGCACACCGATACCTTCGGACATACAGAGGGGAATGAGCTCCCACTCTGTGCTCCTCACCATAAGGCTGTATTCTGGTTGGAGCGAAACGAAACGGCTCCACCTGTTGAGCCGCGAAAGCGAAACGGCGCGCTGCAGTGTGGAAGGGGTGAAATTCGAAGCTCCGATGTAGCGTACCTTACCCCACCTCACGAGGTCGGAAAAGGTTTCCAGAGTCTCCTCGAGAGGGGTCGATCTGTCGAAGCAGTGCGCCTGGTAGAGATCAATATAGTCGGTACACAGCCTCTCGAGACTTTTGTCCACCTGAGCGAGAATGTGTTTTCTTGTCAATCCCGTATCATTAGGGCCGCCGCCGGTCGGAAAGAACACCTTTGTCGCAACTACCAGCGAGTCCCGGCATTTCTTCTGCTTTATCCACCTGCCCAGTATCGTTTCACTTCTACCATCGTTGTATATATTCGCAGTATCGAAGAAATTACCGCCAGCCTCGATAAAAAGGTCGAGCATACGGTGTGCCTCT
>DATKZJ010000122.1:0-14485 GCA_035527995.1 Spirochaetota bacterium
TTTTCATTTAATGTGAAAGTGTCCACGATGTCATGCAAATTTTGATTAATAAGTTTTTGCGACTCCCCCTAGGGGGAGTCCACGATGTTGTGCTAATATTAATGCTAATAAAAAGTGTCCACGATGTTATGCTATTTGTGAGTTACTGTTTAACAATTAGCACATTAGCATGAAGCCCCTCTCTAATAACAAGAATCAACATTCCTACTACCTTATAACAATAAATATATTCTCATTTAAAAACATACTTGTTACAAATCTCTTTACCCTTCAATTCATACCTCCTTCGCACCCCTTACTATTTTCCACACTTTATCCAACTATCATTCCATAGATAAACCTAGTCAATTCCTTACCCTATCAGCCTGCTTAGTCTTAGACCCTTAGATGGGATGAGAATAGTTCTCCTATAGCTTCCTTATCAATCTATTAGACTATGTAATAATCTCTTAGGATGCATACTACTTCTGCCTGAACCTTTAATTTTGTGAAACTCTATTTTATGTTATAAGATTCTTAATTTATTATGTTATAATGTTCGTACATTAGCTAGTTGTATTTTTTACCATTTTTATGCTAACTTGTCAAGACTTTTTTATTAAATAAGTGAATATAAAATCTCATAATTTTTTCATGGAGATACCCAAATAGCATATTAGCCAAGTATCAGATTTGCTGTAAAATCGAAAATGACCAAGCCGCAGCCTTCTTTGATATGTATCCCTCAGCGTTCTCTTCCCAACAATACAGCTTTCTCAGGTTCCGTAGTATCGTAAGATCATAATCACTCATCTTCACACGCCGCCATTTCTGACTCACCCGCACCATGGTCGCATACACGAGCTTCAGGCAGCTCATTTCATCGAAAAATCGAGGTATAACCTTCGTCATCCTTTTCTGCTCCTCAAAGGATCTCTCTAGAAGATTCGTCGCCGTGAGTTGCTTCTGATGTCCAGCAGGAAAATACATGTGCTGTATACACACCTCGAAATCCTCCTGAAAGCATTTAATTGGCCGATGGGTACATCCCTGCATACGTATCAATGAGCTTCGATGCATATAACCGAGCAATCTCCTCATCAGCCTGGTAATATGCCGATTTAATCTGCAGCAGCACTTCGTCTATCGCTTCCTGGGGCAACCTGTTTCGTATGTTCGATACTTTTAAAAAAGGCATCACTGATATCTGCTCTCAGGAAAGCATTCAGCCACCCTCTTGATAAGCCCGGGAGCTCCATCAATAACTCCATCCGTTTACAGCCTATCAAAACTTCCACGTTTCCCTGTTCCTCAAAGCCTCCTCAAGATTCCTCGCGGAAAGTTTTCTCGCGTACATCTCCTGTACCAACTGTTTCAATTGTGGACTTGGAGAATCTATCCTAACCAAAAACCCAGAACCGTAGCACTCCTCAGTATCTCTCAGTTATGTTTCGGCTAGCTCGATATCACCCTCCGCAACCTTCAACCACTTCGTCTCATACCCGTTCCGACACCCTTCCCTGTTCCCAGTCCCCCGCTCGTAAATAGTCCCTGCCCAGATAATTTCTCACTTCCTTTTCAATGTTTTTCTGTAACATCATTTTTACAGATTGTTCTATAAAAAAGCCAAAAAATTTTCATCCTTTCCTATTTCTTCACTGAAAGAATCTCATCAATTTCCTTACGTAGTTTCACTGATGGAGGTATCATTTTTATGTGGCGTGCCCTCCTAGGTTAAATTTTTGGTGATGCAAGAAACATTTAAACCAAGTCACGCCATTTTCATAGTAATTTTTACATAAAGGTAACTAGATAACCTATGTATATTTGGATAGAAACTCCTTTCTTATCTTTATATACAAGGCTATAAGTTTAGTGTGGTTTTCTCACAAATTGCATAGTAATGGATTTAAATGATGACTTGGCAGCTGTAAAAAATAATGTTTACGGTCAAAAAGCGCCTATGTGGTTTTCTCAACAGCCGCATGTCATCAGAGTTGAATGATGACCCGGTAGTATGTGATAATGACATGCAAAAATAAAGTTTATCGTTGAGAAAACCGCTAAATACCCATTCCTTTGTAAAGGAATGGGTATTGAACCCCCTATTCCTGTGCGAGAAATGGGGGTTAGACCTCAGTCTTTAATCGAGAGAGACAACAACTCGTATTTTCAAGTAGTTATATCGTTATACCATAATTGTCTTGACAATTAATGCAACTACCGCTATAATTGTTACATAGGTATGTACGTACATACCTATGTAGATTGTTTATAACAAATAATAATCGCCCGCTGAAACATGAGTAAAAACTAATAGGTAGATCTATCTATGGGACTAATGAGGAGTAAAGAATGCATGAGACAAAAATCGTTTTTTTTGGTACTGACGGACAGGAATTGACAAGCAGACACCTGGAGGCATTAGTTGAGCATAAAGCCAATATCATTGCTTTAGTGTCAGCACCACCTGGTACGATTTCAACGACTCATGCGAAAAAAAATCAGTATGAAGGAATAAATAAAACGGCTCAGCGTTTGAATATCCCGGTATACAGTCCGAGGGATCCTAAAGATCAAAAATTTGTAGATACCCTTAAACAGTTAAAAGCTGATGTATATATCGTATGTGGATACCAGTACTACCTCACGCAAGAAATATTGAATACACCCCCACTCGGATCTATCAATTTTCACAGCTCGCTATTACCAAGGCATGCGGGAATGCATCCCGGATTCTGGACCATATGGTATGGGGATAATGAAACAGGTTTGGTTGTACACCACATGGACAAAGGCATTGATACTGGGGATATTATTTACGAAACCAGAGTGCATGTAGAACCGCGAGATACAATCGACTCGTTATATAACCGCATATGGAAAAGCAGTATTCATTTAGTCCCGTGTCTGTTGGATGATCTCGACAGGAGAAACCTCCCGAGAAAACCACAAGACATGTCAAAATATCTATATAATTACGAGATCATAGATAAAGATTTCGAATTAGATTTTAGACAGCCCGCTGAAGTCCTTTGTAGAAGAGTAGCAATGCTGCCCGGCAAACTTTATTTTGTATGTAATAAAAATAGATACTATGTAGAAGACTGCGTCAGTATCAATGAGCCGGTTTTCACTAGAAATTTTCGTACAAATATCCCCTATGTTATCAATGACGATCTGCTGTTTGTTACTCCTAATAAGTTTTTAAAAATAAAGAAAGTTATCTTCGAAAACAAGGAAATAGATCCTCGGTCAATAAGTGTCAAAGAATAGTCGCTATCGGATGCCCGGCTATTCAAAATTAGTTTTCGTTCTCACCCGTATTTATTAGGTTACATCTACATAACCAGAAGAGGAGGACACCAGCACACTGTGAAAATCTCTTTTTCTACTTCCTGGGTCGACGGCGACACCGTACGTCTTCTTTCTATCCTCCCGCACGTGGATTACATAGAGGTCGGAAGCAAAGGTGACAGCGGCTTTTTCAAGCAGGTGGAAGAGCTTGCAATGTCCGGAGAGCTGAAGGTAGGATCCATTCACGCTTCCGCAGGACCGCATAAAAAACAGAAGGAAACTTCGTACACCCCTCACCTCGCATCGGACGATCCGGTGCTTCAAAAGCGGGACATCGAAGATATATTCCTGACGGCAGAGTGGGCGATGAAGCTGGGGGCGTCGAACATAGTGCTGCACATCGGAAAGATAGCGGATCAGAAACTGAGAGAGCTCTTCCTCCTGTATAAGTCGCTCGCAGTAGAACAGGGCGGCACAGGTGGACTCGGCGACCTTCGAAACGATATCGTAAAGAGAAGGGCGGGCCATAAGAACCATCTCGACAGGGTCGTCCCCGTACTCGAGAGATTATGCAAAAGATACCCGAAGATCAACTTCTGCTTCGAGACGCGTCTCCACTATTACGAGATACCGACACCGGATGAGGCGGACTGCATCTTCAAAAGAGTGCTGCTGCCGAATCTCGGCTACTGGCATGACATAGGCCACACATGGACACTGAACCGGCTCGGCTTCGTTCCTATGCAAGAGTGGCAGGCGCGGTTCGGCGACAGATGCCGCGGCGTGCATGTTCATGACAGCGGGGAGGATCTCACAGATCACTACCCTCCTGGTTTCGGATCAATGGATTTGAGGGGAATTCTACGGCAGTTCGAAAACGTGACAGTATATACACTCGAGACAAACTATCGGCACACGAAGGAGGAGGTTCTTGCCGGGATATCGTACCTCAGAAATCTGTTCGTACCTTCAGGGCAGAAGAATCAGTCTATGTCAGGGTAACGATTGAAGATGGACTTCAGCAACTTTGAGCAGCCGAAGAATACATCTACTATCTCCGGGTCGAACTTGACACCTGAAAGCTTCCTGATCTCCGCATACACGGCCGTCTCATCCCAGGCTTCCTTGTAGGCCCGTTTCGACAGCAGCGCATCGTACACATCAGCTATTGCGACAACCCTTCCGCATATGGGGATCTCCTCACCTTTCATTCCGATCGCCTTTCTGCGGCGGCCCTTTCCAAGCGGCTTTCCTGTCTCGATATCCACTTTCCCCGGGTAGCCTGTACCGTCCCAGTTTTCGTGATGTGTAAGCGCGGCGATGGACGCGATCTCGTCGAACTCGGACTGCTTGTTTAAAAACAGACGCGCACCTATGTAGGTATGGGTCTGCATGGTCTGGCGTTCATTTGGTGTAAGTCTCCCCGGCTTTTTGAGGATCGCATCTGATATTCCGACCTTCCCGACGTCGTGGAGCATCGCGGCTGACCTCAAAATGTCCCGCATCCGGTTGATCTCTTCGGCCGGCATCGACCTCCTGTTCGCCCATCGCTCGTATATCTCGGTAGCATAAGAGGCAACACGGTTGACATGGGGGCCGGTCTCCTTCGGGTCCCTGAGCTCGGCCATCTGGATCATCCGGAGGATGAGGGCCCTCGTAAGCTGCGCACGCTGAAGAGCCATGCTCGCGGTTCCCGCAAAATGCTTTACTACAACCTCGTCCTCTGAATCGAAAGCAACAAAATCTCCCGTCGAATCCTGCTTGTTGATGATCTGGAGTACTCCTACGATCTCGTCGCGGTTTGTCTTAAGAGGAACCGTGAGTACAGAGGTTGTCTTGTACTGAGAGACCTTATCGTAGCTCGAATCAAACTGGAACGGTGAGGATCTCGAAATTTTATAGACATCCGGAATGTTAATCGTTTCTCCTGTCGCAGCAACGTAACCTGAAATAGATTTCTCGCTAATCTTTACAACGAACGTGGAGTATATGAGCTTATGACCGGGCGGGAGCTTCCTCCGCTGTGTTTCGTTCTGCGCGTAACTGAAAACGAGGTTATCTCCCCGCCTTACATAGATGGTCCCGGCATCGGCACCGGTTATCTTCCTTGCCTCTGTGAGTATGCGCTCAAGGAGTATATCGAGATCCTGAACTGTGGAAAGCTCGGTGTCAAGACGGATAATCTCCTTCAGTCTCTCTGCCTCGTTGGACATAAAGCTCATTCACTCCAAATATCGTGCGTTTTGCTATCAGCCTTTTATAACGACACCCTGAACCGCAGGTTTATACGGTATGTACAGTCGGCACTAACCATATTAAGCTTAACCCGTTATAAGGGTAAAATCAAAAGTTTTTGAGAGGGGCAGGCATGCCCCCGGCATGTGCACGTCCGGAGAAGGTACCCCTTCACTATATATCGACACCCATCACCCGATTTCTAAAGGACCCGATGGATATATAATATCTCGGGAACGGAATTTCAGGATAAAAATGGATTTTTTCCCTTATAGAAGCTTTCATGAACAAGGCCGAGACAGATCTTGAGACGAACGATCTTGCGTACGGATTCCGAAACCTGGCTGTAGAGCTCGAGGTCGTTGGAAATCTCATCGAGCAGTGATTCCGTGAACTCTATCTCGTCCTCCGGCATCAGAACCATGTCGCACCCCGCGCGTATTGCCTGCAGGGAAGGGTCTTTGTAGTGGCTCACGGATTCCATATTCATTGCATCCGTAACTACTAAGCCCCTGAACCGCATCCTCTCCTTCAGAAGACCTGTTACGAGGTTTCTGGAGATGGTTGCGGGCTTCCCGCCGGTGTCCATTTCGCCGGTATGTTCCGGACTCCCCTTTATACCTACATGTCCCACCATTATGGATATCACTCCGGCATCAATCGACCTCTTGAACACCATGAGCTCCGGAGGCGGTTCATCGATCACAATAGCGCCGAGATGAGTATCACCGCGGATACTGCCGTGCCCGGGAAAGTGCTTCGCGGTAGCAACGATTCCGTTGTCCTGCATCGTATCGATGAACGCATGGGCAAGCCCCCAGACTCTCTCCTCATCGTTTCCGAAGGACCTCGATCCTATAACCTCCCTGTTCAGGTCGAAATCACAGACAGGCGCGTAGTTGATATGGATGTTGAGCTCGTTCAGGAGCTGGGAGATCTCACCGGCGACCTCCTTGCACTCCTCCTCGTTCTCAATTCGTCCGGCTGGAGGGAGTGGGCGGGCCCCGATAATCCTCTGGTGTATGAGAGACGGCTCTCCATCTATCACGAAAAAAGGGAGGAGGTTGTATCGCTGTTTTGCCAACGCCGTGTAGGTCCTGGTGAGGCGCTCTATCTCCTCTCTCGGGTTTCCAAGGAAGAGGACCCCTCCAAGATTGGTATACCCTAAAAGACTTTCAACCTGTCTCGGAGTTCTCCCCTTTACCCCGACAGAGGTCACCACGAGCTGGGAGATCCTCTCCCTGTTCGTGAGGGTCAGCATGATCTCATCGACTATCCTGTCGAGACGCGGGTTTTCAGCGTAGAAGTCCTCAAGGGTGAAGCCCTGCACCCTCCCGATTCGAGCGGGGTTTTCTATCCCCCTGTCTACCGCAAGGCATCTGTACTGTCCGAACAGGAAAAAGAAAAGAAACAGACCAGTTATGCTGTGCTGTATAGACTTCTTCATTCCATCTCCATTCTTCGCTTCCTCCGTCCTCACCCGAGATCAGTGGTTGTGGGATTCTCCTTTCAGATGAGATATGTGGTGATCCGAGTCAAGCAGTTCATCAATCCAGCCGTTTCCGGCATCCGGCTTGCAATCCACGGCACCGATGTACGGCTTTATATCGAGCAGCGGCGTTTTGTCGAGAGCATCTATCCCGGAGATGAAGATCGTATTCCCCGATATCTTCTTTATCGTCACTACGCTGAGGGCGATGGGGTTGGGCCTCTTCGGCGACCGTGAAGCGAAAAGCCCCACCTTCATCGGCACGCTTGGCGGAGTGACCCTGGTGACCACATCATTCGGCGATCGGTCGAGGTAAAACAGCACGTTGAGATATTTGAATTTTTCAAGCATGTAGAGTCCGTCAGCCCACCTCTCGTCCAGGACTACCCTGAAATCTCCCTCGGCATCGGGCTGAGGCTGCCTTGGAGCGTGGTCCTTGTACGGCGTCCGGAGGACACCTATGGGATGGAGCTCGATATGCCGGTGCGGTATCCGGTCTTCCTCCTCATTCTCTTTGAGATCTTTCTCCCCCCCTCCTAAAGGAGGGGGCCCCTCTTCAGAGTGGGAGCCTTCCACGGAAGGGGAGGCCTCTTCAAGATGACCCCGCGCACTCTCTATGTGAGCGTTCGTCTCTTCCGAGAGACGAACAACCGCTTCCAGCTCTTCTGCGACCCTCGAAAGACCGAGTCCCTTCACCCTTTCGAGCCACCTCTCGTTCTCGGCAAGGTGCTCCTTCCCGTGACTGATCCAGTAGTCGAAGAGCACCTTGAGTTTATCGATATCCGAAAGCTCTTCACTCATCGGCCGCTCCCCCTCCTTTGCAGGATGACGTAGTTCTTCAAGAGATCAACCTCTTTAATGCAGCACCCTTCAATAGTCTTACTCTCCCCGAAGAGTGTATGCACCTCTACTCCATCTTTGGTCTCGATGATGCGCGCCGCCTCGTCAGCGACAACAGAATTGTCCGTTTTATCCTTCACATATACCTTTGATAGGCACATTGTATTATAACCTCCGTTTCGTGTCGTTTGAACATTCTCTGTAAAGTATAATGACTTCTCCAGCCATTATGTAGTGTAAAATCAATCAAAGATAACAAGGCTACGTTTTTCAGTATTCTGACGAAGGTGTACTGTGGATTATGATGTTGTACTTCCAAGAAAGAGGTATGGTTGTACGAAATGATGGAACGGTCCGTTCTGCTCTCTTAGTTCAGTATATCTTTCTGGAAGTATCCGGGAGGGCATTATGTTACAGCGTTTCCTTCTTCAGCTCCTTTGTAAAATCCATAACAAGCTCGTCCAGGAACGTAATAAAGGCATCCCCGTCGGCAACAAGTGTAAGCTTCTTCTCCTTGATCTTTTCTTTCTCTGCTTTCAGGAATGCATCATCCAGAAGTTTTTGATTTTCCAGCAACTCGATGATCTTCTCAATGCTATCGATGATCCTGAATGGCCCGTAGAGCTCCGGTTCTCCAATCAGCCCTCTTGCACTCGTCGTCATGAAGCAGAAAAGTTCAAGCCACTCTCCTCTATTTAACCCTTCGCTTCTACCCATGCTGTCACTCCTATTCCCATAAAATTACCGTCTCTTCCACACTTCTCTTCTTCAACATAACAGGCTCGCCGGATGGATACCCGAGAGAGAGGAGGTAGTCGACCTCATACTGCTCACCGACCCCTAAAAGCTCAGCGACTGCTTCTGGATTGAACGACTTGATGCAGCATGACCCTATCCCGAGCTCGGTCGCGGCAAGACAGATGTTCTGTGCGGCATGAGCCACATCCATGAAGCCTAATACCCAACCTCCACGGCTCCCGATTTTCTCTCTATCGTTGCAGAGCGCCATAACTGCTGTCGGTTTCCCAAGCATGCCGGGCGATACAGACTGTATCTTCCTGAGAAGCAGTTTATCCTGCACGACTGCGATCTTCCAGGGGTAGACGTTTCCAGCGCTTGGAGCATGGTTTGCAATATCAATGAAAAGCTCGAGATCTTCTTTCGCAATCGGTTGGTCCGTATAATGCCTTATTGATCTCCTCTTCTTGATGATATCGAGTACATTTGCCATAACCACCTCCAATTCGAAAAAATATCAGTATCTCTACGAGCATAGAGAGACAACGGTCCATTGTCGTGCATAAGGCAGATTGTGAAGCCTTCAGTACTGGCTGACAGGACAGCATAAAGACGATCTGACGCAGTAAAATATGAGGCTTAGCATAGTAAGTTATAAATGGGGTGTCAAGATAAAAAAAATAATCCCTGTAATTAACATAGATCAGCAGCCTTTACGGCCCGCGGTCGGGAAAAACGTTGTCATTGCGGCTTTAATGCGGTTTTCTCAAAGATTGCTCAGCAATCAAATTGCTCAGCAATCAGATTGCATAGCCATTGGCAGCTGTAAAAAATAATATTTACGGTGAAAAAAGCGCCTATGTGGTTTTCTCAACAGCCGCATATCATCAGAATTGAATGA
This sequence comes from Spirochaetota bacterium, assembly GCA_035527995.1. Lineage (GTDB taxonomy): Bacteria > Spirochaetota > B62-G9 > B62-G9 > DRHN01 > JAFGTF01. The sequence continues at coordinate 9,480 of DATKZJ010000122.1, forward strand.
TGACCCGGTAGTATGTGATAATGACATGCAAAAATAAAGTTTATCGTTGAGAAAACCGCTAAATACCCATTCCTTTGTAAAGGAATGGGTATTGAACCCCCTATTCCTATGTGAGAAATGGGGGTTAAGTATCCCCTGCAGGGACAGACAGACTAATGTTACGAAAAACGCTACCCACTGTATATTTCCTCAAAGGTTGCAAGGAGTATCTCCCAGAACGTTTCGACGCTTTTAATGCCGACCCTCTCGTACGGCGAGTGACCTCCCTCTACAGTCGGACCGAGGGAAATCACATCCATCCCTTCGTACTTTTCTTTGATGATGCCGCACTCGAGACCGGCGTGGAGCGCCTTGGCTTCAGCCTCCTCTCCAGTAACGCGTTTATAAGCCGCTTTTGTCTTTTGAAGGAGCTTCGAGGCCGGATCGGGATTCCAGCCCGGGTAGCCGGGCGGCTGCTCAATGTGTGCCCCACAAACCCGGGCGATCGAAAGATGTGCGTCGCTCATCCATTCCAGCGCACTCCCCACGGAGCTCCGCTGATTCGTTCCCACCCTCAAGGTCTCGCCCTCCGTTTTTACCGACGCAAGGTTTGAGGACGTTTCGACAAGCCCCTCGATGACTGGGCTCATGGAGATCACCCCGTGCGGCAGCATCATGAGAAGATCTGTGATGATCCTCGTCGAGGGCTCGTCATACAGCTCGTGGGGGAGCGGGCATTCCTCCGCCCTGAATGAGAGGTTCCCGTCTGTTTCAGCATATTCGTTTTTTATGTCTGAAAAGAGTTTCGAGAGCAGCTCCTTCGCGGGGACGAGCGAGTCGTCTTTCACCGCTATCGTGCAGAACGCCTCTCTCGGTATGGCATTGAGCTTGTCACCCCCTTCGAAAGATACGATGTTATAACGCAGCTTTTTTTCCAGCCGTTTCAGCATCCTTGTAATAAGCTTTACAGCGTTCCCTCTCCCCTTTTGTATGTCCACCCCGGAATGCCCTCCGAGAAGACCTCTCACTCCCACCTTTATCCCCTTTTGTCCGGGAACAGTTTCTTTCATCTTCAGGGGAAGCTCTAAAAGGCTGTCTCTCCCGCCGGCGCAGCCTATATAGATAGCACCGATCTCTTCGGTGTCGAGATTGACGAGGAGCCTCCCCTCGAGAAGCTCGGGACTCAGTGCAAGAGCACCATCGAGCCCCGTTTCCTCCCCGACTGTAAAGAGACACTCGATCTTTCCGGCGCGAAGGGATTTATCTTCGAGCATCGTGAGCATTGCGGCGACGCCGATCCCGTTGTCCGCCCCGAGGGTCGTATCTTTTGCCTTCAGCCAGCCGCCCTCTATCACCAAAGCGATCGGGTCCTTCGAAAAGTCGTGATCACTTTCCTCGTTCTTTTCCGGCACCATGTCGAGATGTGCCTGCAGCACTACAACAGGCCTGGACTCGAAGCCCCTGGCCGGCGGTTTCACCACGAGGACGTTGCCCGCCGGGTCTTTGGTACATGTAAGGTTATTGGCCTTCGAAAACTCTATTATGTATTCCACCACCTTTTCTTCGTTCCCCGATGCATGGGGTATCTTCGAAATCTCCTCGAAATGGTACCAGACTCTCTGCGGCTTCAGCTTTTCCGTAACATGGTTCATAATTTCCTCCCGTTTTAAAAAGTCGTAAACTGCAGCATGTAAAGATGATGATATATACCACCCTTCCTCAAAAGCTCGTCGTGGGTTCCCTTCTCCACGACTCTCCCTCTTTCGATAACAATAATACTATCTGCGCGTTTCACAGTCGAGAGACGATGAGCGATGACTATCGAAGTCCTTCCCACAACGAGATGCCGGATCGCATCCTGGATGAGCCGCTCTGTTTCAGTATCTATTGAGGATGTCGCCTCATCGAGTACCAGTACTGAAGGGTCGAAATAGAGTGCACGCGCAAATGAGAGCAGCTGTCTCTGCCCCTGGGAGAACGTGCTCCCCCGCTCCATCACCATCTCCTTTTCTCCCTTATGGAGGCTTCTAATGAAACCGTCCGTGTGGGTCGCCCGTGTGATCTCTTTGAACCGGATTGCGTCGTATTCACCGCCGAGTATGATGTTCTCCCGGACGGTTCTTGAAAAAAGGAACACATCCTGCATCACCGCAGCCGCGTTGCTCCGCACAGTCTCACTCGGCAGCTCTTTTATGTCGATATCATCGATCATGATTCTTCCGCGCTGCGGAGTATAGAACCCGGAGAGGAGGTTGATGATCGTCGATTTCCCGGCCCCAGTCTCTCCGACTATTGCCAGTGTCCTCTTCGGCTCAACGGTGAACGAGACCCCTTTCAGGATCCACTGTCCCGGCTCATAGGCGAACCACACATCCTCGAATACTATGCGGCCTTCAAACCTCCGGAGCCTTTCGGCGGAGAAATCCTCTTTCTGCTGTACCCCTCTTTTGAGCCTGAAGAGCGAGACGATCTTCTCTCCTGCGGCAGTGGCGCTCTGCATGATGTCGAACTTTTCGGAGAGGTCCTGGACCGGCGCAAAGAACCTCTCGACATACGCGATAAACATCACGAGCACGCCGTACGACACCCTGTCAAGCCCTATTCCCCGCGCCCCGAAGTAGATCACCGCCGCAATGGATATCCAGCGAAGAAAGCTGATGAGCGGTCTGAAAACCGCGTAGACGTACATCTGCCGGCGCTGTGCATGGTAGACCGCATCATTTCTTGCCTTGAACTTCATCATGTTCCTGATCTCTCTCACGAATATCTGGATGATCCTTATGCCGGTGATCGTCTCGTTGAGAAAGCTGTTGAGCTGCGTAATCTTTGTCCGTATCACCCTGTATGCATTTCGTACCTTGATCCTGAACATGATCGTGAACAGTATTATAAACGGAAAGGTTGAGGCTACCACAGCCGCGAGGTAGAGGTCAGTGAAAAACATGACAGCCGCGATACCGAACATCATGAGGAGATCCTGGAACAGGGTTATGAGCACTGACGAGAAGAGCTCGTTCAGCGTCTCGATGTCGTTCGTGATCCTGTTCACGAGCTTTCCTATCGGGTTTCTGTCATAGTAGGAGACATCGAGGTGAAGGAGGTGGTCCATGAGGTCCTTTCTCAGGTCCCGCATCGCATACTGGGACAGCCGCATGAGAAGGATTATCTGGATGTAGGATGCCGCGAACTGCCCGAGGAGAATCAGGGCGATGAGGACCGTATACCTTGCGATGTTTCTCAGATCGAGCATTCTGAGAGCAAACACCTCGTTTACGGTAAACTTTCCGATCACTGCCGTGCTTATGAGGTACAGGGGGTTTTCCCCTTCCCCAAACCTGAGAACCTCTTCGTGCCCGTCGAATGAATCAAGCTTTGCTTTGATTTCCGGATCGAAAGAGGGTGATTCGATAAGCAGGTAGACGGTGCTCGAAAGCGCCCCCCCGGAGACCAGCTTCTGCTTCTGTTTCTGAGAGAACTGCTTGAGCTGGGACTGAAACAGAAAGTAGCGGTTCCCCTCCAGATGGAGAGGTTTTCGAAACGTACCGCTGTAGAGCGAGAGGTCCATCACACGGCCCTGTTTGAATATATTCCGGTCTATGATGAGCTTGAGAATCCAGGGGACCGCAACGCTCGAGCCTGTGATGAGGAGAACGAGAAGAAGGGCGGACAAGAGGTGCCGCTTGTATGAAAGCACGTACCTCGAAAGAAGCTTCAGAACCTCTCTGTTGTACAGTTTCTGGGAACCCTGGCCGTTTGTGTCTCCGTCTGTCTCGTAGTACTCCACCTCAGGCGATCTCCTCCTCGAGTTTCTGCAGGTCGAACACGGTAGAGTAAAAACCGCTCTCCTTCAAGAGGTCCTCGTGTCTTCCCTTCTGGGCGACCCTGCCGCTGTCGAGCACCATGATCGTATCGCACCGCCTCACTGTCGAGACCCTGTGGGAAGCGAGTATGAGGGTGGTTTCCCGAGTTGAAGCGAACAGGTTCTCCAGTACCTGCATCTCCGTGCTCGCATCCACCTGTGAGAGCGCGTCGTCGAGAACGAGGATGTTCGGGTGCAGCAGCATCGCCCTCGCTATGGAGAGCCGCTGAAGCTGCCCCCCGGAAAGCGTCACCCCTCTCTCGCCTACCGGAGTATCGAACCCTTTGCTGAACCCCATGATATCTTCGTAGATCCCGCAGAGCTTCGTCACTCTCTCCATCTCATCGAGGTCATACTCTCCCTCTTCGAGACCGAAAGCAAGGTTGCCCTTTACGGTATCGGAAAAGAGGAACGGGTCCTGCGGTACGTATCCGATAGATCCTCTCAGGACGGGAAGCGATATCTCGTGTATCTCGTGTCCGTCGATGTAGATCACTCCTTCGGGGACGGGAAAGAGGCGAAACAGAAGGGAGAAAAGCGTCGATTTTCCGGATCCGGGCCTCCCCATGATCCCGAGAGAGCCGCCCGGCTCCACCACAACGCTTATTCCCTTCAGCATATCGCTCTCGGTCCCCGGGTAGTGGAACCTCAGGTCCCTGATCTCGACTCTTCCACTGATATCCGTAATGGTCCTGTCTACCTTCTCCGACTCGCTGACATCGGGCACCGTCTCGAGCATGTCGAGGATCCTTCTCCCGGATGCGACCCCCCTCTGCAGAAGGGTGAAGACCCAGCCTATCGCTATAACGGGCCATACGAGCAGGTTTATATACATGGTGAGCGAGATGAACTCCCCGAAGGTCAACACTCTTCCTATCACGGCCCTTCCTCCGACGAGGTAGAGTATGGCGAGTGAGAGGTTTGCAAGAAGGGTAATGGAAGGGAAAAAAAATCCCCACACCCGGATGAGATCGATATTCCTGTCGACATAATCGTTGCAGCGTTCGGAAAAACCCCGCTGCTCGTTCTTCTCCTGGACGAATCCTTTGATCGTCCGTATTCCGGAAAAGGACTCCTGAACAAAAGATGATATCGAAGCGAACGACTCCTGGGCCCTCCTGAACCTCGACTGGATCATCGGCCCGAACCTCGCCATCATGAGAATAAT
>DATKZJ010000123.1:0-15885 GCA_035527995.1 Spirochaetota bacterium
TATCTGGAAGATCGCATCGTGATGGGTCTCGAGCGTCTCGATGAGGTGCGGCCAGTAGTTCGGCTCGCCCCCGGAGATTACAAAAAAGAAGATCCCCATCTGTTTCGCCTCGTTGATGACACGGTTTACCGTATCCATATCAAGGTCCTCCGCCTTCCGGTAGTCCCAGGCGTAGCACCCATAACAGTTGAGATTGCATTTCATCGTCGGGCTAATCACTATGAGCGACGGGGCATTGTACCCGTTCTCCTGGAAGAATTCCCTCCTTCTGGGACCGTACACCGTATAGGGCTTCACGATAAAGTTCTGTACGAACTTTTCCTTTACGGCCTTCGAGAGATTGGGAAACCCTCTGTGAAGCCTGCGCAGCATCAGGTCGAGCATGATCGCCGCTTCCGGCATTTCCTGACGAGAGATGATTGGGTGCACAATCCGCATCCACCGGTCTTCAGAAACCGTGGTCATGAGCTTCAGGGCGGTCTTTGCACCGATAGTGACGGCCCCCCTCTTGATCGACCCTTGCATAGCCATAAGTAAAATCCTCCTCTGCTTATAAACATTTATGTATGAAAGTTTCTTTTACGATTCGATTGCACACAGAGCGACAGGTCCTGTCGATCTTCAAGGATTTAAAAGGTATATAGATCTTCGGTTCTCCCGAACAGCAGTTTGATCTGGCTTTTTCGCTTACCCCTCCTGTCGGTGCTTTCAGATTCAACAGCGCTAATCTCCTGCTCCTGATGACAATCCGCGATTTTCTTAATCTCATTAAACCAGATGGTCAAGACCTAAAAGATCTATATATCTTTCAGGTATTCCTTGGAGAGGATCTCGAGGAACCTGTCCCCCCCTTTTATCTTCTGTAGAGTTTTCTGGATGAACGCCCCCAGCGAACCGGTATCTTTCTTGTAGTTCTCGATGAGCTTCTCAGCCTCCATCCTCTCAGACAGCAGGTAGTTGATATATGTCGAAAGGGGAACCATGTCCCGTTGTTCGTTTATCCATTTGTATATATCTCCATCGATCGTAATATTAATCTTAACCTTGTTCATGTACTACTCCTCGCATTAGTATGATAAATACTACCATAAATATTCGTATCGAGTCAATATAATTCTGGGGTGATGTACAGGATGAAATAAACGATGGTTCCGGGGTATGAGTGCGGTTTTCTCACAAAGTTATAACTACGACTCGGCAGTATCTTTGATAAGTGTACGGTGAGAAAAGCGCTAAAAGCCCTGTTACTTACTTTTTGTTTTTTTTCATTAATAACGGGGATTAATCCAGCGAGGTATCTTTCTTTCTCAAGAACCTGAAGATGGTCTCGCCTTCCTGTTTGTATCCCAGCTCTCTCGCAAGCTGTGTCAGGTACTTCTTGTTACTCTCAAGATTATGAAGCTCGAGATCGGCCTTCTTGATAACCCGTTCGAGCGATTCGATCTCTTCTTCGAGATTGGCGAGTGTCCGCTCGGTTTTTTTTCTTTCGATAATACCGCCGTTTCCGTATATGATCGTGTATCCGAGCCATGCAAGGAAAACAAGCATGAGGACGTAAACGGTGATACCGATAACCCTTTTATTTCCCATTCTACAGTCACTAACGACACGAATAGGAGTTTACTTAAACGATATCACCTGCCGGAGGGTAGCCTGTTTCAAACAGGCGGCATGAGCTATCTTCGTATATCGCCGTTCCCCCGGACGACCCATTTGTAAGTGACGAGCTCTCCTATACCCATCGGTCCTCTGGCATGAAGCTTGTCCGTAGATATACCGATCTCGGCCCCGAGACCGAAAACCCCTCCGTCTGAGAGCCTTGTCGACGCATTAACAGTCACGACCGCCGAATCCACCATGCCTGTAAACCTGTCTATGTTACCGATGTCCTGCGATACTATCCCGTCCGTGTGGCCGCTCCCGTATCGCTCGATGTGCCGTACGGCCTGATCAACCGATCCGACCACCCTCACCGCAAGGATCATATCGAGATACTCTGCATAGTAATCGTCCTCTGTTGCGCTCTTCGCTTCCGGTATGATTTCCCTTGTCTTTTCGCACCCCCTTAGCTCTACTCCTTCGAGAGCGTCTCTCAATTTCGGTAAAAGACACGCCTTGATGTCTTCATGGACGAGCAGGGTTTCGAGTGCGTTGCATGTTCCGGGCCTCTGGACCTTGGCGTTTTTTACGATCTTCAGCGCCATGTCGACAGAAGCGGAAGAATCTATGAACAGGTGGCATACTCCCTTGTAGTGCTTTATTACCGGGACCTTCGCCTGTTCCGTCACGGCTCGCACGAGGGATTCTCCTCCCCGCGGTATCGCAAGATCTACCAGCCCCTCCTGCCGTACGAGGTGGTATACCCCCTCGTGCTCGGTACGCTCTACGTACCCGACCGCATCTTTTGGGATCCCTGCGTCTTCCAGAGCTTCTTTTATGATCTCTACGAGCACCTTGTTGCTCTCCAGCGCATCGCTCCCTCCACGCAGGATGCAGGCGTTCGACGACTTCAGGCAGAGGCAGGCGGCATCGACGGTAACGTTCGGCCTCGACTCGTAGATCATTGCGACGACCCCAATGGGGATTCGCACCTTCTCGAGCAGAAACCCCTGGGGCCTTCTGGTTACGACAATCTTGCCGACAGGGTCCTCGAGCCCGGATATCTCCCGCGCTGACTTCGCCATCGCTTCGATACGCGAATCGTCCAGAAGCAGGCGGTCGAGGAATGCAACAGAGAGCCCGTTCTTTTTGCCTCTCTCGCAATCGATTCTGTTGGCAACCCTTATTCTTTCCCTGTTTCGCTCGATGAGGTCTGCTATTCCGCACAGGGCCCTGGTCTTCGTCTCCGGAACGAGGGAACGGAGCGCGAAAGATGCCTCCTTGCTCCTCCTAGCAATATCCTCTATGTACTGTTCAAGGTTCATACCGACTCCTTACACGAGTATCACCATATTGTCACGGTGTACGATCTCCTCGAAATAGGTATCCGATCCCAACACCTCGGGTATCCGTTTCGAGTTCATGCCCTTGATGAGCTTGATCTCATCGCTCGAGAAGTTCGAGAGACCGCGGGCTATCTCCCTGTGCTTTTCGTTTTCTATTGAGACGTTGCTTCCCAACCTGAAAGAGCCGTACACGGCCCTCACACCAGCAGGAAGAAGGGACTTTTTCTCCTTCACGATCGCTTTTTCCCCTCCCCTGTCTATGACGATACGGCCCGCAACTTTCGGGGAGAAAGCTATCCATCTCTTCTTTCCCTGCATCTTCCTCTCTGAGGGGAGAAAGAAGGTCCCGATCTCTTCTCCGGAAAAAAGCCTTCCGAGGTCGCAGGTCCGCCCGCTCGCAATCACCGTGCCGATGCCCCCCTTCGCAGCGATCCTCGCCGCCTTGAGCTTCGATTCCATCCCTCCAGAAGAGAACGATGAACCTTTGCCCCACACCGCTTCCAGCAGCCGTTCGTCGATCTTCCGGACCTCGCTCAACAGCCGTGAAGAGGGGCTCTTTTTCGGATCTTTCTCGTAAAGGCCCTCGATGTCCGTAAGGAGAACGAGGAGGTCTGCATCGATCATGTTCGCGAGATACGCGGCGAGCAGATCGTTGTCACCGAATCTGATCTCACTGAATGAGACGGCGTCATTTTCGTTCACAATGGGGATCGTGCCGAAGGACCAGAGGGTGAATATCGTGTTCCTGATGTTGAGGTACCGCTTCCTGTTCTGAATATCTTCGTAGGTCAGCAGAAGCTGCGCCGTCTCGCATCCGCACCCCGCAAACTCGTTCTCGTACGCGTGCATGAGCCTGGATTGTCCTAGCGAGGCCGCAGCCTGGAGAAGCGTTATGTCACCGGGCCTTCTTTCCAGCCGCATTCTTGAAAGACCGAGCGCGATTGCCCCGGAGCTTACTATGATGATCTCTTTGCCCCCTATTGCTAGCTCTGCAGCCTGTTTCACAATGGAGCGGAGGACCGGATAGGCAATGGTATTGTCGCCTTCGGTGAGAACCCTCGTCCCGAGCTTTATCACCACCCTCTTTGCAGACTTTACCTTCTCTCTATTCACCGTCTCTCATCTTCTAAGAGAATTTTTTATTAATATATTGCGCTTTTATATCAGAAGAAACTTTTTTATGACTGGTAACTAATACGGTGCGGTTGTATGATAAAAAAATACTTTTCAAAAGGAATCGTACCATGGAAACATTAGCAGATAAGAACCAGGAGCTTCGAGAAGAACTGGCCTGTCTTCAGAGAAAGATAGCCGAGTTCGAGAGAGTTCAGACGAGAGCAAAAAGCATTGAGCGCGAGCTGGAAATCCAGAAGGAGAAGCTCACTGAGAGAATCAAGGAGCTCAACTGTCTTTATCAGATATCAAAACTCACTGCGCAGAAGAGACACTCTTTCGAAAAAACCATGCGAGAAATAATACGGGTTATTCCTTCTGCCCTGCGGTATCCATCCGGTGCATGCGTGAAAATATCGATAGATGATACTTCCTATTCCATCCCTGCCTTTAAAAGGACGAATTGGATTATTAAGCAGGAAGTACATGCATTTAATAAACAGAGAGGGAAAATCGAGGTGTGCTATAAAGAGGGAACTTCCGGTTCGGAAAGCGGTATTTTTTTACGGGAGGAGAGAAGACTTCTGCGGTCGGCTGCGGAGCTTCTCGGCGTCATGCTCGAACAGCAGCACTCAGAGAGAATGATGAGGGAGCTCGCTTTGAATCTGCAGATCCAGAAAAAGAACCTGGAAAAAAAGAACATCGCATTAAAAGAAGTGCTCGCACAGATAGAGTTAGAGAAAAAAGATCTCTGTGAAAACATACAGGCGACAATAGAGAAGGCGGTTCTCCCTCTGCTGAAGAGGCTGCATCTGGTCGATTGGGCCAACAGTATGCGACATAAGTATATAGAAATGATAGAAACCGACCTTGAAAACCTTGCATCTTCGTTCACACGTCATATTTCAGACAAAACACTGAACCTTAGCCCCAGGGAAGTCGAAGTATGCAGCATGATCAAAAACGGCTTCACAAACAAAGAAATGTCCGAGGCACTGCACATCTCAGTCCTCACGGTTGAGAGACACCGCCATAATATTCGAAAGAAACTCGGGATAGCAAACAAGAAGGCCAATCTCACCACCTTTCTCAGAGACATGCAGTAATAGTACCTTGTATTATATCTACAAGTTTTGTACAAGCTAAATCATGGTTGATCGAGTGTCGGATTTTCCTCACATTATACAATCAAGCCTGTAATCGGTTCCGTGCTGTCTACTGAATAAAGGGGCAACTGAAAATGGAAGATAAAAAAATCTATGTTACCTTCTGTGATCTCAATAGACTAAAGATCTTGCTCGACTCCGCCACAGTCACGGGGTATAGGAACGAGAAGACGCTGTATCTTCTCAAAACAAAACTGAAAAGGGCCAGTGTTGTTGCTCCGGAATCGATTCCAAGTAACGTTGTTACCATTAACTCTACATTCAAATTTCGAAACCTGCTGACCGACAAGGTCATGACCTTTACCATTGTGTACCCAAAAGATGCTGATATTACCAAAAGGAAGATATCTATCCTTACTCCGGTGGGAGCGTCTGTCTTCGGATACTCCTGCGGCGATACTGTCCATTTCGAAACGCCGGTGGGAGTATTCCGTTTGAAAATCGAAAAGATATTGTATCAGCCTGAGGCACACGGGGTATACCTCTCTTAGGTGGACCATGACACGGGCAACCCCCGTTTTCAGCAAAACTCTTGTATTATGAATAGTATTTCAGATACCGGGTCCGTTCTCGATAGAGACGGCCGGCCGCCTGGAGTCGCCCGTTATCGATAATCTGAGTATCTCGTCCTCGAAAAAGGAGGCTAACAGGCCCCTTAGGTTGGAGTAGTTCCTCAAGAACTTTTCAGTCGGTTTGATAACCACATCGATATCCACAGCCTCTGAGGAGAATGTGCCGGTTATCTGCGACGTAAAGAGCTCGCTCTTTATGAACCCCTGATCGAAGGTGAGGTTTTGCTCCTCTCGCCTCAGTGAAAGAAACACCTCCGAAACGACGAATGACGAAAACTCGAACCCTGAGACGATCGCTCTCTCGACCCTTGCACGGTCTGTCCTGAAGGTCGCGGAATCGATATGAGAGGGGTTAAAGCCCTCTCGCAGCCTGAAGAGTCGTACTCCTGAAGAGAGCCTGAAATAGGACCCTCTTACATCGGCGTTGCTGCTTTTTACCTGAAACCCGCTGCCTGAAACTTCCACATTCTCCTTTCGAAGGCGAAGCCGCAGTAGGACCTCTCCAATCTCAACATGAAAAGGAGGGTCGTCCTTTCTGACCCGGACATCCCGGAGTCTCAGCTTGAGAGGAAAGATATACCGGGTTTCTCCGACGGAAAACGAGACCCCTGTCCTGTCCCGGAGAACGCCGTCGACCCTTTCTGCAAGAGATTCGTACGGAAAGTTGTATAGAACGAATACGCAGAGAAGCAGGATGGAAACAAGCACGATGGCTACGGTGAGAACAATCTTTTTTATCATACCTCTTCTATGCCTGTTCCTTTACGTAGACCTGATAGCGGTTTTGTTTCCTGCGCCGCCTGTCCCATAGCCAGATCGGCACGAAACAGGCGAAGAGGGCCGCTATCGAGCATAGTGCCGGAACGAGCTCTCCCTCAAATTCGAGGCCTGCTGCGTTTCCAAAAAAGCGGGCAGCATAATATCCTGCGATGAGTCCGAAGAGAGGGAAAATGTATAGAATCGCCGCCGACTTTACAATTATTCCGGGCCTCACTCCGAGAACGACTTTTTCCCCCAGCTTTACGCTGCGGCTGGTGAGAGCTTCAACCTCCATGCTGTCGGCAGAGACCCTTTTGCATATCCTGCAGCTGTCGCAGTTCTTTTTGGACTGCACCCTCACGGTAACGCTCGTGGGGTGAACCGCGACCACTTCGCCCTCCTCCTCATCGATTCCTTTGATAAACATCAACCGTCACCTGACCCTATTTTCTTCTTCTTTGCCTCTTCCTCCCGGGTCAATGTTTCGAGCCTCTTTCTCCCCTCCTCGAAAGCCTTCTCATACCCCGGAACGGGCCTCGAGATTCTGATCACCTTTGTCGGGCATCTTCTCACCGCCGCGACAGGCGCCTTGTTCACGCTGTGGTCCACGACAGAGAGATTGTCGACTACAGAAACGGCTCCGGTTTCGTCGTCCCGTTCGCAGAGATTGCACGCAACACAGCCCGCCTTGCATACTTTACGAACCACAGGCCCCTTGTCCTTTGAACTGCAGTATACGTGCACCACCTCGTCGTAGTCTGTAAGTTCGATGATATTCCTCGGGCATGCCCTCATGCATTCTCCGCACCCCGTACACTCTTCCAGATCGACGATCGGAAGGCCGTTATCTCCCATGGATATCGCATCAAACGAACACGCGCTCACGCAGTCTCCATATCCTATACACGAGTATAGGCACGTTTTCTCACCTCCGACGAGGTGTGCGGAGCCGCATGTATAAACTCCCCGATATATCCTGTCTCTACTCGCCTCCTTCAGACCGCCGCTGCAAAAGACGCGCGCGACCTTCGGCGACATCTCCACAGCTTCGTCGACACCGAGGAGAGCTGCAAGCTTCTCCGAAACCTCACTGCCGCCCGGTTTACAGGCGCTTATAGAGACCTTTCCTTCGACCAGCGCGTTGGCATACGCCGAGCACCCGGCAAACCCGCATGCTCCGCAGTTTGCACCCGGCAGGCTCTCGATCGCCTTGGCGACCCTCGGGTCCTCCTCCACGGCGAACTTTTTATCTGCCACCACAAGTATCAAGGCGAGGAAAACTCCAAGGCCACCCATACTGGCAAGGGATATGAACAGTACTGTGATTTCCATAAAGACTCCTTGTAATAATATGGAACAGTGTCTGTTAACAGAGCCTGTTAACAGGCTCTGTTAACAGGTGCTGTTATGCAGAAATCAGACCCGCAAAGCCCATAAACGCCATGGCCAGAAGGCCTGCTATTATCAGTGTAATCGCCGCCCCCTTGAGCGGCTCCGGTACGTCCGCAAGATCGAGCTCCTCCCTTATGCCAGCCATCACTACAAGCGCGATGGTGAATCCGATACCTGCGCCGATGCCGAAGACGATGTTTTCGATAAAGGAGTAGTTACGTAATGCCCCGAACAGGGCGAGCCCGAGTATGGCGCAGTTCGTGGTGATAAGAGGAAGATAGATACCAAGGCTGTCGTAGAGTGTCTTGCTCGTCTTTCTGATGAACATCTCCACAAACTGCACGAGCGATGCAATCACGATGATGAACGAAACGTATTCCAGGAACTGGACCCTGAACGCTATAAGGATGTAATGGTTGATGAGCCAGGTAATCGCGGCGGTAAGGGTTAAAACAAAGGTAACGGCGAATCCCATGCTCGTCGCTGACTCGATCTTTCCCGAGACGCCGATAAACGGACATATTCCGAGGAAATATGAAAGAACGAAGTTGTTAACCAGTACCGCAGATATGAATATTAGAAAGACTTCCACAACAGCGCCTCCGTTATTTTCTTTTCTCCGCTAATCTTCTGTCTATGATGTTCTTTGCACCGAGCAGCAGTCCGAGAGTTATGAATGCGCCGGGCGGCAGCAGCATGACGACCCACTTTTCGAAGCGTTCTCCCAATACCACCATGCCGAAAAAGGTGCCCATTCCCAGTATCTCCCTGATCCCGCCGAGTATTACAAGCGTTACGGTAAAACCCAGACTTACCCCGACTGCATCGAGCAGTGAACGCATTACGCCGTTCTTCGAAGCAAAGGCCTCGGCCCTCCCCAGTATGATGCAGTTTACAACTATAAGAGGAATAAAAGGCCCGAGCGCCTTCGACAGGTCGAGGAGGAATGCCTTGAGAAAGAGATCTACCATGGTGACGAATGTCGCGACAATGACGATAAAAGTTGCAATACGGACCTGTTTGGGTATGATGTTCCTCACGATCGATATGATGAGGCTGGAGCAGGTAAGAACGAATACTACAGCAAGCCCCATGGTGAGTCCGTTGATCGCAGACGTCGTGACTGCGAGGGTTGGGCACATCCCGAGCAGCATCACAAAAATGGGATTTTCTTTCCAAAAACCCTTTGTAAATTCTACGAACACACCTTTCTGTGTACTATTCAGGTCAGACATTATAGCAAACCTCCAATCAAAGAACCTGCTTGATTTCCTGGATGCTCCGGTTTATTATAGCAACGACCGAACGTGATGAGATCGTTGCTCCTGTAACCGCCTGTATGTCGGTCTTTTTTTCAGGCGCCTGGTTCTTGACCCAGCCCACAGCCGGATCGGTGATGACTCCCTTAAACTGGTCCTGGAAATCCTTCTCAGCGATTCTCCCTCCAAGCCCGGGTGTCTCGACCTGCTCCAGAACGGCGACCCCTGTTATCTTCTCGAGATCGGGGGTCAGTCCCACCATGAGCCGGATCACTCCCTGATATCCGTTTCCCTTTGCAGGAAGCGCAATTCCCACGGTCCTCCCCGATTCATCCTTACAGTTGAAATATGTCACGGCTTCCTTCTCCACCTCATCGTACGTCTTCGCTTCCGGCACGACGAGGAATATCGAACGGTCCTGCTCTTTCAGCACGTTCGCCTCGATGAGGGGACTGCTCACTATGTAAACGAGAGAGAGGACGCCGCCGGAAATACACGCGAAGAGTGTAAGAATAAGGACCATCTTCAGCCTAATGTTCATCTCGCCCCCCAGTTCCAAGTATTCTCGGTTTCGTTGCCTTGTTTATCAATGGAACGAACGCATTCATGAAAAGAATGGCGTACATCACGCCTTCAGGAAGCCCGCCTAATAGTCTGATAAAGACGACGAGACAGCCTATACCGCACCCGAATATCACGCATCCTCTGTTGGTAATCGGAGAGGTCACCATGTCGGTAGCCATATACAGGGATCCGATCATCAACCCCCCGGCGAGCAGGTGAAACAGCGGGTCCGGGTATTGTGCAGGGTTGATAAGATGGAATATCTCTCCGAGCACTGCCACGGTAACGAATATCGACAGCGGAATTCTCCACTTTATGTACCTCTTCACGATGAGGAAGATCGCCCCCAGGATGAGAAGAAAGGCGCTCGTCTCTCCCAGCGACCCCCCGATACGGCCGAAAAAGAGCGCGCCGTAGGAAGTCATTATCCCTTCGAACTTCATGGCTGCAAGCGGTGTCGCCTGTGAAACTGCGTCGACCGCAGCCCTTGGCAGGACATATGACGAGATGAACACAGGATAGGTAGCCGCAAGGAAAGCCCTCCCGATAAGCGCCGGGTTGAATATATTGTACCCGATACCTCCAAAGATCTGCTTTCCTATGAGGATTGAGACGACCGCGCCGAGAATAACTCCGTAGAGCGGAAACTTAGGGGGAAGAACCATAGCGAGGAGGATCCCGGTGACAACGGCGCTGCCGTCACGGAGAGAAAACGGCCTCTTTCTCAGACGAACTGCGACCCATTCCGACACGATGCACGTAGCTATGGAGACGAGGTACATCAGAAGTGCATGCACACCGAACTGATATATACTGTACCCGACTGCCGGCAGGAGGGTGACAATAACTGCGCCCATGATACGCTGAACAGATTCTCTGCTCTTGATATGAGGCGATACAGAAAGGATCAGTGCTGTTTCTTCTTTTCCCATTCTAAGCATTCTCCCGCTGTTTGATCTCTCTTACTTTTATCTTTGCCGTCTTGACGAGTTGCACGATCGGCCGCTTGCTCGGACACACGTATGAGCAGCTGCCGCACTCTATGCAGTCGTTTAACCCGTACTCTTCCATCTTTATCCAGGCCCCAGCCTCAGCGATTACGGAAAGCCTTGACGGGAGAAGACCCGTGGGGCATACTTTCACACAGAATGAGCACTTGATGCAGGGAAGGTGCCCCTCTTTCATGTATCTCTCCTCCAGAAGGAGGAGAATACCGCTCGTACCCTTTATCACGGGTACTTCGTATGACCCTTGAGCAATACCCATCATCGGTCCTCCGACAAGGAGCTTGCCGACCGGGCCCGTGGTCCCACCGGACTGCTCGACGATATACCCTATCGGGGTGCCTATGCGGGCGAGCCAGTTTCCCGGATTCTTGGCGGCGTTTCCCGTGACGGTGAGTACCCTGTCGATGAGAGGTTTCCCGTCCCGTACCGCTTCACAGACTGCAACCGCGGTGCCGACGTTTGAGACAACCGTGCCGATATCCATAGGGAGCCCGCCCGAAGGGACCTCCCGGTCGAGCACGGCCTTTATGAGCATCTTTTCTCCGCCCTGCGGATACTTCGTATCCGTGACCGCAAACTCTATCCCGTCCGTGGGCCCGCTCTTTTTAAACGCTTCGAGGGTGTCTGTCTTGTTGTTTTCCACCGCGACAATTGTCCTTTTCGCACCCAGAATTCTCCCGATCATCCCGGCTCCGCGGAGCACGTCACCCGGCCATTCCAGCATGATACGGTGGTCTGCGGCGAGATAGGGCTCACACTCACATCCGTTAAGGATGAGTGTGTCTATGGGCTTGTCCTTCGGCGGAGAAAATTTTACGTGCGAAGGAAAAGTCGCACCGCCGAGACCGACTATTCCGGCGTCCTTGACTCTCTGCTTAAGGGCCTCGGGATCAAGTTTTTCGGTATCATCTCCCATCGGCTCCATATATTCCCGCTCATTCTTACCGTCCGGTTCGATTATTACAGAAAGAACCTTCAGCCCAAGCGGATGCGGAGCCCTTTCTATGCGCTTCACCTTTCCGGAGACCGTCGCGTGCACCGGTGCCGAGACGAATGCGTCGCTCTTCCCGATGACCTGTCCCTCCTTCACCTCGTCTCCAACCTCTACGACCGGGCTGCACGGAGCCCCGATGTGCTGGACGAGGGGTATTACGAGCAGTTCGGGAACCGGAACCGTCGCGATCGGGCGATCCTTTGCCAGCTCCTTGCGATACGGAGGATGTATACCGCCTTTGAACGTGAAGAGACTCATATCATGGCTCCAACTAATGTATATGGCAAAACACAATAGAATAGTAAATATCCGAAAAAATTGCAAGAAGGAATTTATTACACGGTCTGCATTTGATAAAGATATTATCAGCTCTCCTAATTTTTGTCACCACAAACCGCTTTAGCCCTCTCTTTTCGAGATGCAGAAGGGTCTCTGTGATCTGTGGGGAAACAGCTGTATCCGCCCATAGGCCGTTTGTCCTGAATTCCTTAGTCTACGCAATAAAATGAATACTGATATATATCATATAGCCCGCCAGGAAGATGAAGAACCCCCCTGTGCAGGCCTTCACAACCGGGATCCTACTCGCAAGCTTCCGCCCCATGATCTCCGACTTTACGCCGAAAACCGCAACCGCAAACAGGATAATGAGAAGGGGGATGATGAACATTGTATTATACAGTATGAGAAACATCAAGGCGCGGTAACTGAACCCCGGCATATCAAAAATGTATACGATGGTGGGAAGGTATATCTGTCCAGTGCAGCCGAACTCGAACAGGGAGATGAGAAACCCTGTTAACCCTGCAACTATCACTATATACTTCGAGCTTGCATGTCTCCTGATTATCGAATGCGTAAGCCTCTTCATCCTGTCGGACAGCTGGAGCGCGAGCCGCCTCGTGTCTCCGCCTCTCGCCTTGATGGAATCTGTGATATTGAAGAACGCAAGAACAAGAGCCACCGCAGCCGTCACTATATATATGATGCCGATGATGATCTGAAACCTTTTCAATATTTCGAGAAACTTGAAGATACCGAACCCGAGAAGGAGGTAGGTGATAAAAATAGCGGCAATGAAGACGATGCCGATTACGATAAGCTTTCTTCTTTCTCTTCCGGTAAATGCAAGGTAGGAGAGAAAGAAGACGAGCACCGCAAAGGCGCAGGGGTTCACCCCGTCCAGAAGTCCTGCCGCGGCCACCGATACAGGTCTGAACTTTCTGAATCGAAGAAGGAGGTTCCCGTCGGGGGATTCCCCGTCGGGGGATTCACCTTCGACGGTTTCACCGACCGGAACAAGGCCTTGCTCATAGACTACGGATAATCTGAAATTTTTTTTAATCTCTTGTTTCCCTACCAGCGAGACCTCTCCTATAAAGAGAGCGGGCACGACGCCTCTTTTCTCTTCCGCTACCCCGTAGATCGAATCGTAGATCTCCCTCTGCCTGCGGTTCTCCTTAAGGGCCATGCTCTTTTCGATAATGGGAACCTCGTCCTCGTCAATCATCCTGTCGAGACGCTTCTTCGCCCAGATGCAGTTCTGACACCCCGGCATAAAGAAGAATACGATGGACCTCTCATCGGCCCTGAAGGACAAATCCGGTTCCGTATAATAGCCCGCATTACGCCATGCCTCGAAACCGTCCCTCATGACGAACACATGCTTGAACCCTTTTTGTGACAGCCTCCCGGCAACTGCCGCTACGTTTTCGTCGTCCTGGCGGTCGCCATGAGACCGCCAGGACGATCCCGATCCGTACACGATACAATCGATCTCGTTGATCTCCTTCTTTCTCAACGTGTCCTGGCAATCGCACCCGTCCCAGAGTTTGCTGCTGGTGTAGATAATCGAGAGAAGGTCCTTGTCGAGCTTTTCCTTTGAGATGAGCACCGCGTCCTCGATATGCAGTTTCTCGTACTCATCGGCGGACCTGGCGTCGACGAAAGCCGCTCCCTCCTCGAAGAGGGTTTTCGCCTCATCAAATCCCACCATGACGAAATCGGTTTCGCCCTTCTGCTGCTCTCCCCGGATCTCCGCCGCTTGAAATAGCAGCAGATAAGTACAGAGCGACACGAGTACCGCAATAATAATCTTGCCGTTCCGGTTTCTCATCGATTCATTCTTTCGAGCGTTGACATTTTCAACTCGCACCGAAATATTTCCTCAATTCCGTCAGGGTTAGCACAGTTTAATACTCTGTGGCGTGAACCGATAGTGACAGGAGGTCTCCCGTCGTTTAGAGACGGACAGTCTATTTGCGGGATTGCACAATGCGTAGGGTCCGACATCTCATCCGCTGTATGGTGACAATATTCACATCCTAGGGAGCCCCGTATTTCTTGTTCCTGCTGTAACAGAAGCTTCTTAAAAATCACCGCTTCCGTGCTTTGCGACAAAGCCCTGGATCTTGTCTATTGTCTTCAGTATGGTCCTGCACTTGCTCAGGCCGAGGGTGAACGGCCTGAAGGCCCCTGTGAACCGCAGGACAGGATGCCCCCTGTACTCCTCCTCTGTCACCACAATCTGCCCTTTAAGCCGGGCAACCTCCTCCTCGAGCATCCGTATCCTGTCGTTCTTGTCGTCTATATCGCTCATGCCGCCCTCCATTATCCTTGCATTTTTCAGTGAGAGGGAATACCCTACTGTCATAGAAGTTTTACTTATTGTACACGATATTACGGAACTAGGAAACAGTTTTTGATAAAAATCAGGATCACAACGGCGGGGCAGGAGATAAGGCTGGTCGATGTAAACGGTCACGCCGGAAAGAAGAGGGGAAGAGACCTCGTGTGCGCCGCCGTGTCGGCCGTGACCCAGACTGCCCTCAGTGGTCTCCTCCATTACTGTAAAGAAATCGTGAAGCACACTACCGGTGACGGAAGGCTCTGCATCGAGATTTCAGAAACACCCGATGCCCGAATAAAAAATATTTTCAACACGATACTGTTCACCATGACGCTCGGATTGAAAGGCATCGAGAGAGAACACCCTCGAAGAGTGAAAGTTGAATTCGTTACGAAGTGACGGTCCTTCTACCCTTTTCAGTACACAACCCCTGCGTAGCCGACGAAACTCGAGTCGGGATGGATATCGTAGCTTGTCGTGTACTGTACGAGCACTCCCTTTTTGATTCCTGTTCTTCTCACCGCTCCGATGGCGGCGGCTGCGGCACCGGGACAGCACGCATCCTGCCTGCTGAGTGCGGAGTGCAGAGCCCCCTCCCAATCAGCCTGCAGGAAAGCGTCCACAATCGGCTTATCGTTCTCCTCCTTCACCCACCGCACCGCATCCTTGCCAGTACCGTGCGGGGAAAACGAGTAGTTCGGACCATAATGGGTAAGGTCCGTGCTCCCTATGAAGCAGCTCTCCGCTCCGAGCTCCTGAGAGATGGAAACCGCCCGCTCGCCTATCTCGTACGCGCGCCGGGCGGGACTGACCCCGACAGTAACGATGCGTGCCTCCGGAAACAGGTACTTGACGAACGGTAGCTGTACCTCTATGGTGTTGTCCTGGGAATAGCCTTTTGAATCCTCCTTCAGAAAATCGAAAGAATCGAGCAGCATGCCTGCCGCATCCACATGGAGCGGGAGCTTCCCGAGAGGCGTCTCATAGCCGTCATCGATAAATATATAGTCGGGCCCCTGGGGAGGAAGATGCATACCGAAAAGCCAGATGAGGCTGGGGGAACTCTTCTTTGATATACTGTAGAACACAGAGAAAGCCGTACGGCCCGAGAAGTACCAGCCCGCATGGGGAACTATCCCCCCGATACCCCTGTATGGCTCTTTCGGGATCTGCACTTCAGCCATGTATCCCTCGATGGTCTTACGCACATCTCTCTCTCCTCCGGGATACCACGCCCCGGCGAGATCAGGTTTTCTGTAACCCATGGTTACACCCCGCGGTTGATTGAGTTTATCGATTTATTGTACAACATATTATTCTTTTCTTCAACACTTATCCCTACTTGAGGCATTTGCGCTGTCACTGTTGAGCCCGTATGTGGGCGATAGATTCCCCTGGTTTTTCCGTGTAATTGTAAAACAACCCTCTCAAAGACCACTCAGATGCCCAGAACAGGCATACCTTTCAGCGTCTGAAGGTATTGAC